>JAJRYW010000580.1 GCA_024275555.1 Calditrichota bacterium
ATGCCCGCCGCCTACCACCACCACATCAAATTTATTGCTAAGGTTCATGGTTGCCGCTTCCTGTTTCACGTGAAACACTATTTCCCGATGCAGAAATTAGCAAAAATATGGTCTAAAACCTGGTCGGGTGCATTCTCTCCGGTGATTTCGCCAAGCGCGTCCAGGGCCAGCCGGGCGTCAAGTGCGACCAGCTCCTCCGAACCGCCGGCCTCGATGGCTTCAATGGCGTTTTTTAAATGGGCGCACGCCTTTGCTAAAGCATCCCGGTGGCGCAGGCTGGTTACGACAATCTCCTCTGAATCTCCGTCGTTGCCCAGGTTGGCTATACGCTTAATAGTTTGATGCAGTTCCCGCTCGCCGGAGCGGGTAAGGGTGGATAGCTTAACCGCGGGAATCTTTAGTGATTCTATTTGGGCCATTACCTCGGGCCTAAAGCCCAGGTCAATTTTGTTTAGAATGCCAATAAAAGATTTCGAGCTTTTGTTCTTGTCGATAAGTTGCAACAATACCCGGTCGTCGGAGTCAAAGGGGGTGTGCGCCTCAAAAAGGCAAAGAGTTATGTCGGATGAATCAAGGTGGTTCAGCGCTCGCTCGATTCCAATTGCTTCGACTTCATCTTTGGTTTCCCGAATGCCCGCAGTGTCAACAATCTCGAAGTAGGTTCCGTCGATTTCAATGTGTGATTCTATGTAATCCCGAGTCGTTCCGGGGGTAGAGCTGACAATTGCTCTGTTGCTGCCGATAAGCATATTCAGCAGGCTTGATTTGCCGACATTCGGTTTTCCAATAATTAACAACTTCAGGCCGCGACTGAGAACTTTTCCGTAATCATACGAGGATAGGAGCTTGCCGATCTTGTCGATTATTGCCTGTAGCTTTTTTTTGAAATCCCGAAGCGGCATTGGTTCAATCTCCTCCTCGGAAAAGTCGAGGTTGATTTCAACGAGGGCCAGTTGCGACAAAAGCTCCTCGGCCATGCTCCGGATCTCCTGTGAAAACCTCCCCTCAAGATGCCTTAACGCCTGGGATACTGCCAGGGTGGATTTTGCCGCAATAGTTTCTGCCACGGCCTCCGCCTGGGCCAAATCCAGTTTGCCGTTCATAAAGGCGCGAAAAGTAAACTCCCCGGGCTGGGCCACCCTGGCGCCGCTCTGCACCAACTCCTGGATAATTTGATTTATAATTAAGGGATTGCAGTGCGAGGATATCTCTACAACATCCTCACCGGTGTAGGAATGAGGCTTTTTAAAATAGGTAGTAATAACCTGGTCGATCAGTTCACCCGACTTTTTAGACAGAAAATGATTAAAAACGGCAACTCTCGGGTTATGTAAGTCGAGCTTGTTCGTCAGGTGATTGTTCAGAATAGAAAGCGAATGTGTGCCGCTAAGCCGTATTACAGATATTGCCCCATTGCCCAGGGGGGTCGCTAATGCAACGATTGTATCGTTGTTTAATATGTACTTTGTCATAAATGAACATCATTTCTTGGAACGCTTTTTTGTGGCCCTGGGTTGTTGTCCCTTTTTTTGTGTCGTAATCACAGGTTCCGGTTTCTGAGCGTTTGAGGCATTGTCCGGATGCATACGTTTTTTAATCATGCGAGTTTGGACCATACTCAAAAGATTGAAAACAGAATAATACAGATTCAAACCCGATGGGAGACTATAAAAAATAAACAGCAGGAACACGGGCATAATGTATATCATTGCTTTTTGCTTGGGGTCGGTCATGGTCATTTTGGATTGCCAGATCATGGTCGCAGCCATAAGTATGGGCAATACGCTGATTGTATCACCAATAAAAGGCAGGCTTGTACCAAGCGCCAGGTGATCGGGCCTGGATAGGTCAGTAATCCATAGAATGAAGGGTTCCCCTCTAAGCTGAATGGTAGAGCGAAAAACCACAAACAAGGCAAACAATAAAGGCATCTGCAGTATGGTAGGAATGCAGCCTCCAAGCGGGTTTATGCCTCGCTCTTTATATAGTTTCATCATTTCTTTGTTCAGGCGTTGGGCGTCATTCTTGTATTTTTCGCGCATTTCCGCCATCAGCGGCTGAACATATTGCATCTCGCTCATAGACTGGTAGCTTTTTTTGGTAAGAGGATGCAAGATGAGCTTAATGAAGATCGAAAAAATAATGATGATCAAGCCATAGTTGGGAATGAACTTGTGCAGCAGATCAAACGCGGGTAAAACAAAATAGATATTGATGAAACGAAACAAGAAAAAGCCTTCGTACCAATCCTTGTTCATCACTAAATTGTCTAATCCATCTCCAACGGCCTTCAGGATTTTATAATCAAGCGGCCCCAGGAACACCGTTAACGAATCGGTGTACTTGTTGATTGATTGCGGCGGAATGGGGATTTCCAGTTCGGTGGTATATGTTAAATATTCAATATCGTTAATTTCTTTACCGCGGCCTATAATTTCCACGTTGATATTGTCGGGTGAATGAGGAATGGTTGCCTGCACAAAATACTTAGTACGAATAGCGGTCCAGTCCGTTTTTTTTCCTTGCGGATAAATCTTTTCCACCTCATCCGCCGATACGCTGTGTGTTACCAACTCACCATTTTGGTAGGCGTATGCTCTGGCATAGCTGTAGTCCTCCTTAACATTTTCCTCGGTATGTGCAAGACCGCCTTTCCAAATAGCGGAATAAGCGCGTTTGCCCATAAAGTTCTGAAGATTTTCAAAGGTCAGAAATACATCGTAGGAATATTGATTAAAATAAAAACGGTAGGTTTTAATAATCTTGCCCCCGGCAACCGGCAAAAAGTATTCCAGCTCCCCTACCGGGTTGGCTCCGTCAAGGTAAATACTGGTGGAGTTGTTGGGAGATGGGTGCAGTTGGTAGTCGCTCAAGTCAAACTTTTGGCCGGTGTTGGTAACGATTTCGAAATCGAGTCCGTGGTATTCTCCTGCGAAAGCCGGAATTGGCCTGGCTAAATCGACTTGCCCCCCTTCGAAATAATCATATTTTTTTAAAATCCAATGTGTAAATTTTGCACCTTGTTCATTCGTTACTTGAATGGATAATAGAGGTGTTTCGATCGTGGTTTCAACTATGGCAGAATCAGGGACAATAAAAGAGTTCGGCGCCGACGCCGGCAGACTCTCGGCCTGGCTAAGCTGGGCGGCTTCATTTAAGGTTTCCGGAACGGAAACGACCGGCTCAGGACTTGCTTCATTGATCGAGGGTGTTTGCGCTATGCTGTCTCGTTCAGATTGAACATGTGTTAAAGAATCGGCAATTGAAGGTTGAAGATCTTCTCCTGTCATCCACTTAAAATAGTATGGCATTAAAAAGGTAATAATTACGATTAAAAAGATGCCAATAATTGCTCTCTTGTCCATTAAATTTCCTTTAGCGAAAATAGGGTTGCTATTTTAAGCGCTTCATCCTGTTCGGGATTTAGCCTTTTTTAAAAGTGCAAGAATATCCTGCTCCGTATCAGCGAAAGTTGGGGGCATTTTCTTGACAAAAAAAACCTGATAGCCTATCAATAGGTTCTCAGGGTTTTGGCGACAAACCTCACGGGCCCTTCTTTTTGCAGTATTTCTTTTGACTGCATTTCCAATTCGTTTTGGAGTAATTATTGCTAATTTCAACTCGTTACCCGGCAGTACAAATAAATTATGATATCTGCCAACATATTTTTGTCCTGTTCGAATAACCATTCCAATATCGGCTGATCGTTTCAGCCGATATCTTCGGGGAAACGAAAAAGACATATTCTTAACCACTGACAGAGAGGCGCTTGCGACCTTTTGCTCTACGTCGGGTGATCACTTTGCGACCTCCCTGCGAGGCCATTCTGGAACGAAAGCCGTGCTTGTTCCGCCGTTTCCGGTTATGGGGTTGATACGTTCGCTTCATGATACTATCTCCCTTATTTGTTTATTAAAGCCCCACAATTAATAAAAGATTTGAGGGATTGTCAAATAGTAAAACTAAAATGAGGGTATTGCATATAACAAGCCGAAAAAGTATCTTATTGGGCGTTCTTTCCGGGTATCTTTCCGCACACCTTGAAGAAGTGTTCATTACGGTGTATTTTAAGACACGGAAAGTTTGACTCCATAGTAATTTAGTCTGTTCCTATTTTGTTTATTAACAATGGGTTATTGATGGCAAATATTGTCTCTTTTATTATCCAAAAGGGGGGGTGTGGGAAGACGACCACTACGGTAAACAGCGCCGGTTACCTTGCCCGGCAGGGATATAAAGTGCTTGCAGTAGACATGGACCCCCAGGGAAATATGACTCAACACTTTGGCTATGATAGCGATGCGCTTGAGAATTCATTGGTACATTTGTTCTTAAAAAAGAAACCGTTTGACGAAGTTTTGATAAAAAGAGAAGAAAATTTACATATTCTTCCCAATAATATTGAAATGACCACCGTGGAATATACGCTTTATAAATCTATGTCGCGCGAATATATTCTGCGGGATATTTTAACCCCTGTTATGAATGAGTATGATTTTATCTTAATTGATTGCCCGCCAAACTTAGGTATTCTATCGATAAATTCTTTGGTGGCCAGCACAGAGTTTATGCTGGTAGTATCCCCGGAGTTTTTTCCGATGAGAGCCATTAAGCCGCTTTATGAAACTTACTTAATGATCAAAAGCAAATTGAACCACACCTTGCAGCTTAAAGGGGTGGTGATGACCATGTGTGATTTCCGCACCCGCCACGCCCAGGAAGTGCGAAATATCCTGCAGAAGAATTTTCCGCATAAGCTGTACCAGGCCTTTATCAGAAATAACGTAGCCCTTAAAGAAGCCGCATCAAGAGGGCAAAGTATTTTTGAATTTGATCCCCGATCTATTGGCGCATTTGACTATCAGAATTTTGCCGAAGAATTCCTGCGGGAGTATGAGCCTGCCCGTAAAAAACGTCAATATTATGACAATTTCTTCAGCAATTTGGCAAACCAGGAACAGCACGACATTCTCCAATTCGCCAAAAAGAATTTGACCGCCTATATTCAACATCGGCTGGAATGGCATGAGAATGCGCCGGTATTGAGGGAAGCGCTAATCATCGAGCGAAATAAAATATTGGAAAAAATAAAACCTTATCGGAATTACTCAATCCATGATGAATAAATGTCCCACTAAATTAGCTATACTATTTCTCTGGCTAAGCATAAACGCTTATGGGGCTTTTGATTATCCGGCCTATTCTCCCCCCAGTGCAGCGGTTTTGAACAGCGCTATTGCGGGCGGTATTGGTTATGACGGCGCAGTGATGAACCCCGGTTTATCGGCTGGTATAACAGACCTTTATGCTTCACTCAGCTATACAAATTTTTATAATATGACCGAGCTGCAACTTAGCAACGGAATGGTCTTATTCCCTTATAAAGAAATTGGCCTGGGAGTAATCATCCAGGACTTTGGAAATAGCCGCTACCGGGAGGATCGTATAAAGGTGTTGGCTGCTAAACACTTTAATAACAATAGTTTCGCCGTTGGAATTGCATTGAGCGGATACCAGGTAAGTATTGATGGATATGGGAGCAAGCAGGCGCTGGGGATTGATGTTGGCTTTGTATACTCACTCTCATCTCTTCTTACCTTTGGCGGGGTAATAGAAAACGTAAATCAACCCAGTATGGCCGGGCGCAAGGAGGAGTTGCCGCAAGTTTTCCGCCTGGGAGCAACATTCCATCCGGATGAGGATCTCACTGCATTTATTGGTATCGAAAAGGACAGTTGGTATAATCCGAGTTATGCTCTCGGGATTGCCTATCAGCTCTATCATACCCTCACCATTTACAGCGGCTATTCATCATTAAGCGCCCAGCCTTCATTTGGTTTACAATTAAGAATAAGGCGGGCAGATTTCCGCTACGCGGTTCAGTACCACTCAGAATTGGGGACCACCCATTTCTGGGGCATCGCTTTTCACGCCTAACCGATTTTTGCCCCATGCATTCCAAAGTTGCCATTCTTCTTATCTCCCTTTTCCTGTTATTGAATTGGAAGGGCCTGTTTGCCCAGGAGAAAGTTTCACAGGCCCAGGCCCGGCTGGAAAAAATTTATCAGGAAATTGGTAAACTGGAAGATGAGCTTAAAAACACCGAACAGCAAAAACAGTCGGAATTGTCGGTTTTGAAGCAGATCGAGAGGCAAGAAACCCTTCTTCGCCAGGCAGTACGGTTACTCGATAAAGAAATCGAACGCACTAACCGGGATATTTCCGCCCTGCACTCCCAGGTTGAAACATTATCAAGCCAGGTAAGTGAGCTAAAGCAACTGTTTGAACAGCAACTGCTGGCCTATTTCAAGTTTACGCGTTCGGGGCAATTGGAGTGGTTGTTGGGGGCGAAGAATTTTAATCAATTATTGGTGCGCAACCGCTATTTTAAAATGATATCTGCCGGCGTGGAACACACCCTGGCTCGCCTGAATGATAAGCGCACCCAACTCGAATCCACAGAACGCAAGCGTCGTGATGAATTGCGCAGAAAAAAAGAACTGGCCTCCCGGAAGCGCAAAGAACAAAAGGCATTGCAAAGAAAACGCTCTCAGCGTAAAAGCAAAATTGATAAGATCATCCGCGATTCGGCATTGTTGCGGCAATCTCTGGCAGAAAAACGCGCAAATTATGAAAAACTGAAAAACATGATCCGCCAGTTGCGTACTACCGAGGCCGGCAGCCGGGCCGGCGCGGCCGAATTCGATCAGGCCTTATGGGAACAGACGCGGGGAGATTTCTCCCGGGCGCGCAAGAAACTGAATTGGCCGGCAAAGGGTAAGATTTTACACCGCTTTGGAAAATACCGCAATCCTCGTCTTAAAACCACGTTGATTAACAACGGCGTGGATATCCAGGCGCCGAAAGGCAGTCAAGTGCGGTGTGTTTTTCCCGGCGTGGTTAGCCTGGTGGTGTACATGGGGGGCTTTGGCAATACGGTGATCATGGATCATGGCGCCGGATATTATTCCGTCTACGCCCACTTGGAAGATGTTCTTGTTCAAAAATTTCAGATTTTAAAGGCCGGCGAGGTAATTGGAACCGTTGGAGATTCCGGCTCTTTGGAGGGCGCCTTGCTCCACTTCGAAATTTATCAAAATGACAAGCCGGTCGACCCTCTTAGGTGGCTTAAATAAGACGCTGGCGCTTTTGCGGAAAATTTATAGTCCTGCCTTCTAAATTATAAATCGGTGGTATTATCACCTTCAAACAAATAAATTTTGGGCCGTGGATTAATCATGGTGTGGCAGAGAGCTAATCGACCTATAAACAATAAACGTAAACGCCGGAGCAGAAAATGAAAACTCAATCCAAACCTTTTGTTGCTGTTGTGGGTGGTGCATGTGCCGGATCTGAAGCAGCTTATCAGCTTGCGCAACGTGGGATTTATGTGGCAGTTTTTGATCAGCAAACCCTGCCTTATGGAAAAATTGAAGACGGGCTTCCCAAGTGGCATATAAAATTGAGAAACAAGGAAGAAGCAAAAATTGATTCAAAAATTTCCCATCCCAATGTCTTTTTTGTTCCGCAAACCAAATTGGGCCGAGATATCTCCTTCGAAGAATTGGTAAACGACTGGGGATTTAGTGCGGTATTATTGGCCAGCGGGGCCTGGCGGGATCGGCCGCTGCCGGTCGAGGGCGTCGACGAATACGTGGAAAAGGGATTGTACTATCAAAACCCCTTTGTGGAGTGGTTCAACCATCATCATGAGCCGGAATACAAAGGGCGCGATTACCATGTGGAGGAAAACGCAATTGTGGTCGGCGGCGGGTTGGCGTCCATTGATGTGGTGAAAATTCTGATGCTGGAAACAACTGTAAACGCCCTGGAAAAACGGGGGATTAATGCAGATGTGCTGACCCTGGAACACCAGGGAATCCCCAGGTTCCTGGAAAAACATGGACTTACTCCCGAAGAACTGGGCGTAAAACCATGCACACTATTCTATCGCCGCCGCAATATTGATATGCCCTTATCCACCATTCCGGCGGATGCAACTCCGGAGCGGGCCGAAAAAGCCAAAATGGTGCGGGTAAAAATTTTGAAAAATGCCCAGGAAAAATTTCTGTTTAATTTTATGGAGCGCTGTAAGCCGATTGACAAAATCGTAGAAAACGGCCGTCTGGTAGGCCTGGTCTTTCAGCGCACCGAGATTGTTGATGGGCGGGTCAAGTCTCTGCCCGGAACCGAATTCGAAGTACGCAGCCCCCTGACTATTTCCTCGATTGGGAGTATCCCCGAGCCGATCCCCGGGATCCCCACCAAAGGAGAATTATTCGTGATTTCTGATGAGAACACCGGCAAATTAGATGACTTTGAGCACGTTTTTGCCCTGGGCAACGCCGTTACCGGCCGGGGGAATATCCGCGAATCGGAATTGCATTCCCGCAAAGTGGTTGAGTACGTCATGAATGAGTTTTTAAAATGGCCCTCGGAAGAAGAAGGCCCCGCCATATCTGGGCGAGCCTTGCCGGCGGAACAGATCGAAGCGCTCAAGAATCGCGTTAAAGAGATGCAAGCCCGGGTTGGCTATGACGGCGACTATCAAAAATGGGCTGCGCAGCATCGCCCGGTGCGGCTGGAAGAGTTGGTCAATTTCTCCAAATAACCCCCTCTTTTTTGCGATCATCCCCAATTGTCATTTACATTACAGCCTGTCTTCGGACAGGCTTGTTCTTTCTATACAAAACTTATCAGGAAAGGAAGGCTTGCATGTCTTACCAACGTGGATTATTAATTTTGCTGAAGGCCGTGTTTATGTTTTCCGGATTTGCCTGGGCGCAAAAAGAAATACCGGATGGCTATGAGCAAATTCTCCCCAGGGGCCGAATTGCCGCAATTACCAAACCGGATTTTGTGAAAGCGAAAGATGCGGTTATCGCTCCCAACACCTGGGTATTGGGGGTGGTCATAAATGGGAAAGCCCGGGCATACAGTCTGAACCTCTTGAATGCCCACGAAGTGGTGAATGACGAGGTCGATGGGAAAAATTTTGCCGCAGTGTGGTGACCGCTGGCAAATACGGCCGTCGTGTACGACCGGGAATATGGCAACAAATCCTATACATTAGAACCCTCCGGGGGGCTGATAAATAGTTCTTTGGTGATGCAGGATCGTGAGACCGATAGCTACTGGTCGATTATGCGCGGGAAAGTGCTGGCCGGAAAACTGGAAGGAACGAAAATGGTGGAACTGCCCCTGGGCGAGAAGATCAAGTGGAAGCAGTGGGTTAAAAAGCATCCGGAAACACTGGTGCTTTCCGTCGATGGACGCGAAGACGCCGGGCCGTCGTATGAGCGCTATTTTTCCTCGGCGCAGGGATTCCGCAATCAAAAGGCAAACGACACCCGCCTGGAAACCAAAGAACCGATTTTTGCTTTCCGGTATCGTGAAACGCCCTATGCTATTCCTCTAAAAAGTATTGAAGGAGGTAAAGTGATCGCTGTCGGGAACGCACAAATATTCTTTTACCGGCCGGTGAATGCGGCAATTTTTTACTCAACCGTCGCTTTCATCTCCCGGGATGGTGCATTTAAAAAGCAGGGGAAAGCCTGGGTTCATCTTCCCGGTAATTGCCGTTTTAATGCCGAGCAGAAGCAATTCGAGGGGGGAGAGGCCTGCCCGCAGCGAATGGCCGGTTTCGATACTTTCTGGTATAACTGGAGCCTCAATAACCCGGATACCCGGCTTCTCACGCAGACCGCAAAAGAGTAAATTTCGCTTCAGGGAATTCCGAGTACAATTCTTTGGTGATTCTATTATGTTAACCGAGAACTCGCGGACATACTTTAGCAACTCAGAGGGTGGTGCGGTAAACGGCAACACCTTCTTTTATCAGGTGATGATTATCTGCCATGCCGAAGGTTGAAATTGATTTTTTATCGCGGAGACAGTTTTGAATCAACTTTTCAACATTGCCCCTTTTGATGCGCGGAATTACCGCAAGTTTAAAAGTGGGTTGGTTTTACGATTTGTTTTTATAGAGGCGTGAATTAATCCGCGAATATAGATTGGCCCGGTAGCCGCATTCCGGAGAACCGGCGGTCTTCTCGAATTTATTCACGCGTCTATAAGCAGTGCGACTCTATAAAAGAAATTGTGTTCGTCAGGCTGCTCTCCGGATTGCAACAGCAAACCGTCTTCCCCGCACCTTTGCCCGCAAAAATGAAAATTATTTTAAATTTTAAATTTCATCATTTACATTGTAACCTTAGCAACGACGGTTTAATCAAACTATAAGCGAGTAAAAATGGATAATGAGAACGTCCGGGAGATTGTTAAGCGGGCAAAGACCGGCGATCCGGAAGCATTCACCCAAATCGTCAATCTTTACAGTGATCGAATTTACAATCTGGCGTTGCGGATTTTGCGCCGGGAAGATGATGCGGCAGATATTCTTCAGGAAACATTTATCAAGGTCTTTGAGAAAATTCACACCTTCGACGGCCGCTCCGATTTTTTTACCTGGATGTATCGGATTGCCACGAATCTGAGCCTGATGCGCTTGCGAAAAGAAAAGCGCACGGTTCTGTCCGATGACGATCTGGAACGGCATTTTGATCGCCCCAACAGCGTCGAGATTGTGGAGTGGCAGGATAAACCGCTGGAGAAAATGCTTAACCAGGAGTTCCGTAAACACCTGGAGCAGGCCGTGGATTCCTTGCCGGAAATTTATAAATCGGTGTTTGTGCTGCGAGACCTGGAGCACTTGTCCATCCGCGAGACCAGCCGGGTGTTGAACATTACCGAAACCAATGTCAAGGTGCGTCTGAAAAGAGCCCGGATGTTTTTACGTGAAAAATTAGCTGAGTATATGTCGGATATGACCGAGAAGGTATAAATTTTATGAGCCGTCATGCCAAAAAAGTGATTGATCAACTCTGCAACTACCTGGGGTATGACCTGGAAAGCCCCATGTGCAAAGAATTGCATGAACATCTTCAGCAATGTCCGGAATGCCGGGATTATGTGGATTCGGTGAAAAAGACCGTTAAACTTCACCAGGATGTCAGCAGGGAAGCCGAAGTTCCCTTAGAGGTAAAGCTGGAGCTGTTTAAAAAACTGAAGCTGAATATTGAAGCCGCAGAAAAGCAGGGCAAATAACAAGGCGAACAATACTTGTATATTGCCCTGCTCCTTTCGCCTCATCCTTGCGCCGAAGTCCCGGCAGCAAGCTATTCCCACCGAAATTTTTTCATCGAAAACAAGAAACACACGATCAGCCAAACCAGCAGAATGCCCATTTCCGGCAGAATATCTGCCAGACCCAGCCCGTTATTGAAGACTCCCCGGATGGCCCGGATCAGGTGTGTGAGCGGCAGAAACTCGACCAGCGGCTTTATAAAGGCGGGGAAGCCGTCTACCGAAAAGTAGACTCCGGATAGAAACGTCATCGGCAAAAAGAGCACGTTGGCAATTCCGGAGGCGGTTTCCGGGGTTTCCGAAATACTGGCCACCGCGTACCCCAGGGAGATAAAAGTAAGCATACCCAGGGAAAGGGCGGCAAAAAACGTCCCTAACGATCCCACAATTTCGACGTCAAAGACAAAGTATGCTAAAACAATCAGGACGATAGCCTGCAATAAAACAATGAAGTAGCGGTTCAGGATTTGCCCGGCGATAAAAACAGCCTTGGGCAACGGGGTAACGGCAAGCCGGCGCAATTTGCCCTTTTCCCGGTAAGAGACCACCACCACGCCGATGGAGAAAAGACTGGTGGTCATCAGGCTGAAACCAATCAGCCCGGGAACCAGGAAATCGATATAACTCTGGGCGCGATGATGCACCTGCCGGGCAAGTGTGCGCAGCTCGATTGGCGGTTTAATTTCCATCGAGGCCCAGCCGACTTGATTGGTAATCTGTTGCAAAACCGGCTGAACAAGCTGCACCAATTGTTGCTGCACCGGGTTGTAAATGAGAGTGATGACGGCATCGCCCCGCTTTAGACTATCCTGGTATCCCCGGGGAATAGTGATCACCAATCCTACTTTATTTTGATCGATCTTATCCAGCAGTTCTTTCTCATCCCCTTTAATAAGCTTAAACACGCTGATGGCCGATACGGCCTGACGCAGTTGCAAAGACGCCTCGCTGCTGTCCTGATCCGCCCACCCCACGGTTAACTTGATGGCGTTGGGCTTGTTGAACACAAATCCGAACATCAGCATCAGGAAGATGGGAAAAAAATAAGTCCAGAAGACCGAGGAGCGGTCGCGCAGAAACAGTTTCATCTCGATGACCAACTGGTTCAGGAGCATCCTCATTCCCGCAAGCTCCTTCCGGTCAATTCAAGAAACAAATCTTCCACCGTTGCCCTCCTGATATGAATATCGCTAATGTTCCATTGGTGCTCGCGGCCTCCCTCAATCAGGGCCGCCAGGGTTTGCTGAGGGGCGGCGGAGAATAATTCGATTTTATCTGCAAGCGGATGGACTTTGCTAACCCCCGGCAAGGCGTGCAGGCTCTTCAAGTCCGGCGGCGCCTCAAAACGGATTTCCAGGCAGCTTTCCACCTGCATCTGCTCAATCAGCCCGGAGGGGGCGCCTTCGGCAATCATCCGCCCGTAATCCATAATCGCCAGGCGATCGCATAGAAATTCGGCCTCTTCCATATAATGGGTGGTTAAGATGACCGTTTTACCGCTCTCTTTCATTTTTAAAATGATATCCCATAAATTGCGCCGGGCCTGGGGGTCCAGGCCGGTGGTGGGTTCATCCAGGAAGACGATCAGGGGATCGTTTACCAGCGCCAGGGCCAGCGCCAGCCGCTGCTGCTGACCGCCCGACAATTCCTGATGGTAAGCATTGCGCTTGTCAGACAGAGAAACCAACTCCAGCAATTCATCCACCGGGCGACATTTTTTATAGTAGCCGCCAAATAATTTCAGCGCTTCGCCTACCTTGATTTTGTTGTACAGCGAAGTGGATTGAAGCTGCACCCCGATCACTTCTTTTACTTTACGCGGCTGTTTGGCAACGCTATGCCCATCGATGTAGATTTCCCCGCGATCGGGTTTGCGCAGCCCTTCGATCATCTCCAGAGTGGTGGTTTTCCCGGCCCCATTTGGGCCAAGCAAGCCAAATACTTCCCCGCGCTTTACGCGGAAGCTCAAATCTTCTACCGCTGTTAAATCGCCGTAATTCTTGGAAATGTGTTGAACATCCACACAAATGTTGTTCATGATTTATCCGCTTCCGAAGCCAGAATCGCCCGGTTGATGCGCTTAATCAGCGCCGGGCCGTGGTAGACAAAACCGCTGTAAATCTGGATGAGCGAGGCGCCGGCGGCCAGTTTTTCCAATGCGGATTCCGGGGCGTCAATTCCGCCCACGCCGATTATGGGGAATGCCCCGCCGGATTGCTGATGCAGGTAGCGGATAATCTCCGTGGAGCGGTCGCGCAGGGGCGGACCGCTCAAACCGCCCGCTCCAATCCGGTCGATCTTATGGGAGGGCGCCGTTAAGCCCTCCCGTGAAATGGTGGTGTTGACAGCAATTACCCCGGCAAGCTCCACCGCCTGAACAATCTCGATGATGTCATTCAGTTGGTGCTCATTCAAATCGGGGGCGATTTTCAGCAAAATCGGCTTGGGGGCGGGCTTACTCCGGTTGCGCGCCTGAAGTTGCTGCAAGAGCCGCTGCAATGGCTTCTTCTCCTGCAATTCCCGCAGATTGGGTGTGTTGGGAGAACTGACGTTGACGGTAAAGTAATCCACATAAGGATAGAGAGCCTCGAAGCAGCGTTCATAATCCCGGGCCGCCTGCAGGTTGGGCGTTACCCGGTTCTTGCCAATATTCCCGCCAATAATGACGCCCTCCGGTTTGTGTTTCAGGCGCTCTATGGCAGCTTCCACCCCCTGGTTATTAAATCCCATTCGGTTGATCAGCGCTTCATCTTTCGGAAGTCGAAATATCCGGGGGCGGGGATTGCCGGCCTGGGGAAGCGGGGTTAAGGTTCCAATTTCGATGAAACCGAATCCCAGGTCTGCCATCGGTTTGATCAGGCGTGCGTCTTTGTCGAACCCGGCGGCCAGCCCGACCGGATTCGGAAAGCGGATGCCGAAAACTTCCCGGGCCAATCCTGGATCATTCAGCCGGGAAAAATATCCGATTCCCCGGGAAATTCCCGGAATCCTGAGCAAGCTGCAAACCGTTTGGTGGGCGATTTCGGCAGGCAATAAAAATAACAGGGATCGAAGAAGTCGGTACATGCGTCAGCGAATGCTTTTTTGTTTTGATGTAAAAGTAAGCGAGTACGGAACGATTTCAAACACCTAATCAAATCTGTCTATTGGTTGCCTGGATGAAGGACCAATTTTTATTCTTGATTGTTGTATATCTGTAGCATATACTTGAATTGATGGACAAGAAGTTTAAAAAGTTGCTCCGGGAATGTACCGGTTTTGATTGGGACGCCGGAAACAAGGATAAGAATTGGATTAAACACAAGGTTCGCAATGCGGAATGTGAACAAATATTTTTTAATCATCCGCTTGTTGTCAATTTTGATGATACACACTCTGAAGTGGAATACCGATTTTACGCTTTAGGCCATACGGAATCAGGGCGAAAGCTTTTTGTTATGTTTGCCTTACGAAATAAAAAAGTAAGAATCATTTCAGCAAGAGATATGAATCGAAAAGAAAGAGAAATTTACAGGAAATTGTGATGAAAAAGAAAAAAATTCCCAAATTTGAAAATGAAGATCAAGAAAGAGAATTCCGGTCTTCACATGAATCAACTGAATATATAGACTGGAGTAGCGGCGAAAAACTTATTTTGCCGAATCTGAAACCCTCCCTGAAAACGATATCTCTCCGTCTTCCCGAGACATTATTAAATGATCTGAAAACCTTAGCCAACAAGAAGGATGTACCATATCAATCACTTTTGAAAATGTTTTTGGCAGAAAGAGTGCAACGGGAGCTTAAGAATTTGTCTAAATAAGCTGTGGAAAATAAATAAAAACGTGACCAACAACGCGCTCCACTGGAGGCTAGTCTGCCGGAACAGGTAGTTTTTAGATATCAAAGAAAGACATTTTTACCCCTCCCACCTCAATTCGTATTCATCAGCGTAAATCTGTGGCCTATGTAAAGCGTCAATACAATAAATACAGTGGAATGGAATTTCATAATGTAACCCGGCGATGGCTGCTTCCACGGTTACGCTTCATCCCGGCAAACCACCACCAGGGTAATGTCATCGGACTGCGGGTGGTTGGCGACATGATTACGAATTTCCCATAAAATCGTTTCAATCAGTTTATTGGAAGAGAGGTGCAGGTTCTGTTGGATTAAATCAAGTAATCGTTCCTCGCCAAACTCCTCTTCTGCGGCGTTCATGGCCTCCGGAATACCATCGGAAAAAAGAATTAGCTTTGCCCCCGGCGGGAAAGGAATGGCTTCCTGCTGAAAGTTATACTCTTCGACAAAGCCCAGCACGATTCCGCCGGCGCTCAATCGCTGAATATCTTTTCCGGGCTGGTAAAAATAGGGGGCGTCGTGGCCGGCGTTGCAATATTCCAGGGTGTGGCGGTGCCGGTGGAGCATCCCGTAAAACATGGTGATAAATTTTCCCACGCTGCTGCTTTGGTAGAGCAGGGAATTGGCGTGTTTCATAGTTTGGGCGGGAAGAATCTTTAGCAAAGTCTGGGTACGTATGGTTGCCTGAATATTGGCCATCAGCAATGCCGCGGGGAGGCCCTTGCCAGATACATCCGCCAGGCAAATGGCCAGGTGCTGGTCATAGGCAACAATAAAATCGAAGTAATCTCCCCAGACTTCTTTGGCGGGAATGCTGATTCCGGCAATATCGTAGCCGGGAACATCCGGTAACTTTTTGGGCAATAAGTTGTGCTGAATTTCCGCAGCCATGCGCATCTCTTCCCGCAATCTCAGCAGTGCGGCCTCGTCGTCGCGGAGCCGGGCATTTTCAATCACTTGCGCAGATTGGGCGGCAATAATGGAAAGCAGCCGCTGGTCTCCGGCGCTGAATTCCGTAGCGCTCTTTTTGTTAAACACGGCCAGCAACCCGATCAGGCGGGATTTTGAGAGCAGGGGCGCGCACAGGAGCGAGCGCACCGGCAGCTCCTGCTCGGCCGGGGTGTTGAAGCGCTCATCGGCAGCCAGGTCGTGGATGATCAGGGGGCGCTGATTAGCCAGCATCCAGGCCTGCATTTGGGCGTCGAGGCGGTACGGTAAGATCGCGATTCTGCTATCCACCTGCCGAACCATCGTTTTAAAGGCGTCGACGTCCTTTTCTTGGTCAAAAAGGGTGATGGCCGCCTGCTCCACCCCCAGGTGCTTCACGCATTTTTTTACCATCAAATCGACAATATTTTTAAGCGAAAGGGTGGAGTTGATGGCGGTGGCAATTTCATTTAACACGGAAAGTTCATCAACAGCGCGCCTTAACTGGCTATTTTCTTTAACCAACTGCTGATATTGGGCCGGGGAAGGGGGCTCTTGCATAGTTTGCCTTTATCTGATTGATGAGAAGAAGGAAACGGATTTGTAAAATATCATTCCATAATAAAGAAAGATTTCGATGATTCCAAACCTTTATGGGCCTTGCTGGCAGACCACAAGACAAGTGTTATCTTTTGCCCGGGAGCCTCGTGTAGATGATCGGCGACGCTCCTTTTGCCGCTGGGCTGCGCCGGGCAATCTGTTTGCAATAAATACCAATGTTGCCTATATTTGCGTTTATCATGTAACCAATCTACCTGGGAAGGCGTAGTAGATGAATGTGGACGAGAAGCGAGCGGAAGACCGGCGGTTAATTCGTCAAGCGCGGGACGGGGATCAAAAAGCGTTCGAGGCGTTGCTCAAAAAATATCGCAACCTGGTTTATCATGTGATGATGAAGATGGTTCGCAACCCCCAGGAAGCCGAAGACCTGAGCCAGGAAGCCTTTATCAAGGCGTTTAACGCGCTGGCTTCTTTTAATGATGAGTTCGCTTTCTCCACCTGGCTGATGAAAATAGCCACCAATAATTGCATTGATTTTTTGCGGAAGAAAAAATTGAAAACCTATTCGATTGATGAGCCGATTCAGTACAAAGACGACCAGGTGCGGATGGAACTGCCGGCGGCCGATCCCAATCCCGAACGGCAGTTGCTGAATGCGGAACGGAGTATCATGATCGATGAAGCCATCCAGTCGCTTCCGCCCCGTTACCGGCATGTTATTGTGCTGCGCCATAAAGAGGAAAAATCGTACGAAGAGATTGCCGAGATTCTGAAACTCCCCCTGGGAACCGTAAAAGCGCGCATCTTTCGGGCCCGCGAAATGTTAAACAAAAAAATCAGAGAGATATTATAGGCGCCCCTAAATGACCTTTACAATGACCACCCTGACATATATTTTTTTAAGCTTTTCATTTTTAGCGTCTCCGCTGTTTGCCGGCGAGGGGGACGGCGGCCAGAGTGTTCTGCGCCGAGCCGTTGAACGTACTTATGAGAAATCGCTTTACGCCAAAGTGAAAGTAGGCAACGGCGTCATTGAAATCGGCAGCACATCCGGGAAAAACGTGTTTTCCGGCGAGTTCATTTTTCAGGACCACCCCCCGGTGGTGGGATACGAGATCGTCGGCGATGAAGGACGGCTGCGGGTAAAGTTTACCGGCAAACGCACTAAAGACAAGCGCGACATTAACATCGATATTGATGAAGACACCGATTACAACATTGATTTTGATGAACGCTATGAAACCGAATGTGTGCTGGATTTTTCCGACCGGTTGCCGCTGATCCTGAAAATGGACCTGGGGTTTGTCAAAGGCAATATGAACCTGGGCGGATTGCGTTTGCAGGATTTTGAAATCAGCCCGGCACTCAGCAAGATAGATATTGACTTTGACCGGCCCAATCCGGTCCGCCTGGAGGAAATGCGTATTGAAAGCGGATTTGGGAAGCTCAATATAAGCAACCTGGCCAATGCCAATTTCTCCCGTTTCAGATTTGAAGCCGGGGCGGGCTCGTACCGGATTGATTTTAGCGGAGAGCTCCGGGAAGACGCCGAAGCAGACCTGGAAATCGGTGTGGGTCGTCTGCGGGTCTTGGTGCCCAGAAAACTGGGAGTGCGGCTGAAAGTAGAAAAAACCTTCCTGTGTACTTTCGATATCGACGACGTCTACAAAGATGACGACTACTACTACAACGACCGCTGGGAAGACGGCCTCTCCCGCCAGTTGGATATCCGCATTGATTCCGGGATCGCCAAAGTGACCATCGAGTGGGTTGACTAAAAGATATTTTTCGACCTGATAGAGACGCCATGCCTGGCGTTTCTGCTAATACACAATATTGAACGCTCGTATCCGTGGAGTGGAACCATGAATGACAATGCTTTTCTCCTTGCAACGTCAATATTCACAGGCGTGCTTTTCATCGCGATAGCTATTCCACTCATTTTAAGAAGAGTGCCTCCAAACAGTTGGTACGGCTTGCGCGTTCCGGCTACTTTTTCCGATGAAACGGTGTGGTACGAGGCGAATGTACGAACAGCAAAAGATATCCTAATGTTGGGGGTGATCGTCATCGCAGTTGGTGTGGCGCTGTACTATACTCCTATTCCCTTGTGGAGCAAGGTGCTTGTTTGGTCGGGTATCGTTGTAGGGGGAGTTATTGCTGTTCTCATTCACGGCTGGAGATACGCTAACCGGTTGCTCAGGAAACAGCAGGCAACAGGACGAGAGGAGACAGCCTGACATCCGCTGCGGCCGATCCGCCTCTGCCGGCGCTCCGGGGGCGGCTGGGCTTTATCGTTGGGGCCAACAAGGCCCTCCAGGGGCAGGCTGCTACGTGGAGGGTAACATGTTAACAAAAAAACTGCGCAACATCGGTTATTAAAGAGAAACCCCGGGGCAATAAAATGCACCCGGGGTTTCTCTTTTGGGATACTTACAGGGCAATTGCCCGAACTCTTTTTGCTTTAAGAACAGCCGCTGGTGGAGCCGCACTCATTGCATTTGTAGCAGCTTCCGTTGCGGTACATAATGGCCCCGCAGGTGGGGCAGTTGGGTGCATCGGCCTGCATCTGGAAGACCCGTTTCTCCTGCTCTTCCAGGCTGCGCTTCTTCCGGGCCCCCTGGGCGGCCTTCAGCTCCGGTGCAATAATCTGCGACGAGTCGCCCACCGTTTCGCCGGTGTCCGGGTTCACCGTTCCCAAATTGGCCTTCTCCTCATTGCTTAAGAATTTGATGGCCAGCCAGCGGAAGATATAATCGGTAATCGATTTGGCGATGGGGATCTGCGGATTGTTGGTAAATCCGGACGGCTCGAAGCGGCTGTGGGTAAATTTATCCACCAGAACCTTCAGGGGCACGCCGTATTGAAGCGCCAGGGAGATGGCCGTGGCAAAGGAATCCATCAAGCCGGAAACCACGCTGCCTTCTTTGGCCATCACAATAAAAATCTCGCCCGGGGAACCGTCTTCATACATACCCACGGTGATGTAGCCTTCATGCCCGCCAATGGAAAACTTATGGGTGATGGCTTTGCGCTCATCCGGCAGGCGGCGGCGATAGGGGCGGCCGTATTATTTCACCGTATCATTCAATTGGGTGGAAAGCGGCTGGGTGCGCTTGGAGTTGTCCCGGTAAATGGCAATGGCTTTCACGCCCATTCGCCAGGCCCGGATATAAGTGTCCATGATCTCGTCCGCCGTGGTGTTTTCCGGAACATTGACCGTCTTGGAAATTGCCCCGGAGATAAACGGCTGGGTGGCGGCCAGCATTTTTACGTGGCCCATGTGATGAATCGAGCGCACCCCGTTCATCGGCTTAAAGGCGCAGTCAAAAACCGGTAGGTGTTTTTCCTTAAGCGCCGGGGCGCCTTCGATGGTGTCATTCTCATCAATGTAGGCGATGATGCCTTTGATCTCGGAATCGTTGTAGCCCAGCTTTTTTAATGCTCTCGGCACGGAGTTGTTGACCATCTTAAGCAATCCGCCGCCGACTAATTTTTTATACTTCACCAGGGCAATATCCGGTTCGACGCCGGTGGTGTCGCAATCCATCATAAAAGCGATGGTGCCGGTCGGAGCCAGCACGGTGGTCTGGGCGTTGCGGTATCCGTTGCGTTCCCCCAGTTGATAGGCGTCGTCCCACACGCTGGTCGCGGCGCTGTGCAGATCGGCCGGAACGTAGTTCGCGCTGATCTTGTGCGAGGCATGGCGATGTTTGTCGATGACCCGCAGCATGGCCTGGCGATTCTTGTGGAACTCCTCAAAGGGGCCGACCACCCCGGCCAATTCCGCCGAGGTTAAATAAGCCTGGCCGCACATGAGAGAGGTGATGGCCGCCGCATAGGAACAGCCGTCTTCGCTGTCGTAGGCCAGCCCTTGAGACATGAGCAATGCGCCCAGGTTGGCATAGCCAAGGCCCAGGGTGCGGAACAGGTGAGAATTATGGGCGATTTCTTTCCGCGGATAACTGGAATTATCCACCAGAATATCCATGGCGGTGATCATCACCCGGGTAGCCCGGCGGAATTCATCAATTAAAAAATGTCCTTCGTCATCGATGAACTTCATCAGGTTAAAAGAAGCCAGGTTGCAGGCGGTGTTGTCGATAAACATATATTCCGAGCAGGGATTGGAGCCGTTAATGCGGGCGGAATTGGGGCAGGTATGCCAATCGTTAATGGTGGTGTCGAACTGCATACCGGGGTCGCCGCAGATATGGGTGGAGTCGGCAATCTGGCGCATCAGTTCCCGGGCCCGGTAGCTGTCCATCGGCTCGCCGGTGGTCACCGCATGAGTCACCCACTCATCATCATTTTCCACGGCCCGCATAAACTCGTCGTCGGCCCGCACGCTGTGGTTGGCGTTCTGGAAAAAGATGGAGTTGTAGGCGTCGCCGTCAATAGAGGGGTCATAGCCGGCGTCAATTAAAGCCCAGGCTTTTTTCTCTTCGTTTGCTTTACAGTTGATAAACTCTTCGATGTCGGGATGGTCGATGTTTAAAATGACCATTTTCGCAGCCCGGCGAGTGCGGCCGCCGCTCTTAATCACCCCGGCAAAGGCGTCGAATCCTTTCATAAAAGAAACCGGGCCGGAGGCGCTCCCGCCGCCGGAAAGCGACTCTTTGGATGAGCGCAGTGCAGAAAAATTGGTGCCGGTTCCGGAGCCGTACTTAAAAAGCATCCCCTCAATCTTTGCTAAATCCAGGATGCTTTCCATGGTGTCGTCCAGGGCGTTGATGAAACAGGCCGAGCATTGCGGCTTCTTTTCTATCCCCACATTAAACCAAACCGGGCTGTTAAAGGCTACATATTGATTGACCAACAAGCTGGTTAATTCTTTATAAAAAACTTCCCCGTCTTGTTTGGAGGCAAAGTAGCCGTCTTTAATTCCCCAATCTGCGATGGTGCGGGAGACCCGCTCGACCAATTGCCGGATGCTGGATTCCCGTTCCGGGGTTCCCACTTTGCCATGAAAATATTTCGAGACCACCACGTTAGTGGCTAACTGCGACCAGAATTTGGGCGCCTCGATATCGGTCTGTTTAAAAATAACATTACC
>JAJRYW010000581.1 GCA_024275555.1 Calditrichota bacterium
GGGATCAATCACCCGGCCGGGAAAAATTTGCTGGGCGCCTTCTATCAGCCCCGGGCGGTCTTTATCGATACGGATTTTCTGGCCACGCTGCCGCGGGAAGAGTTTTTAAACGGCCTGGCGGAAGTCGTTAAATATGCAGCCACACTGGACCAAGATTTGTACAATTGGCTGGCCCGCTTAGACCCGGATCTACCGGAACAAGAGGGGGAATTGATCGCTTCCATCATTGCCCGTTGCGTGGAATTGAAAACAAAAGTGGTGGAAACCGATCAGCGGGAAGCCGGCTACCGCAGTGTGCTCAATTTCGGGCACACGGCCGGCCATGCACTGGAACAGCTCTCCGGCTACCAACTGAAACACGGGTTTGCCGTGGCCGTGGGGATGCATATTGCCGCCTGGCTGTCCCATCTCCTGCTGGGGTTTCCGGAAGAAGAAGCGACCCGGCTGGCCGCGCTGCTCACCCGGCTGGGATTGCCGGTATCTCCCGATCCTGTTTTGAGTGCAGAACAAGTTTGGGAGGCGCTCCAAAGCGATAAAAAAGCACGACAAAAGATTCCCCGTTTCACCTTATTGGATCGCCGGGGGAAACCGGCTTTATTTGTTGAGGCGCCAAAGGAGGAGTTTTGCCATGCCTTCCAACTCGCATCGTCTATGCGTTAGTATTTTACCGGAGAGTACCGCCCACCTGGAAGTACTCCTGGGCGCCTGTCCCGATGCTGATCTGATCGAGCTTCGCCTGGATAAGCTTGCCGGGGTCGATTTTGCCCGGATTCGCCAGCTTACCGGAAAACCGCTGATTGCCGCCTGGCGCAGCAAAGCCGAGGGCGGTTATTGGCAGGGCGATCCCGCGAGGCTCTTACCGCGCTACCGGGAGGCCCTCGAACATGGCGTCGACTACATCGATGTGGAGTTCCGCAACGCCGCTTCCCTGCTACCCCCACTTCAATTTGCCGCCGATCAAATCATCCTCAGTTCGCATCTTACCCAGCGGAGAGAAAAACCTCCCGGGGAGCACCTGCGGGCAATGCTGCAGACGCCGGCCGGTTTTTATAAACTGATTTTCCCTGCCGAGGAACTCGACGACAATTTGCAGCTTTTCCCGCTTATCGAAACAGCCCGGGAAGCGCAGAAATCCCACATCATTCATGGGATGGGCGCAGCCAGCAAAATTTCCCGGGTGTTGGGCGCTCTGCAGGGCAATGCCTGGAGTTATGTCTCGCATCCGTCCCAAACGCCGTTGGCGGAGGGGCAGCTCAGCTACGAGGAAGCCCGGGATGTGTTTCGCCTGACCCGGGCCCGCCCGCAGACAGGCATATTGGGATTGGTGGGTACCCCCCTGCATCAGAGTAAAGGGCAACTGCTGCATAACCGGCTCATCGGGAAACACCTGCAGGCGGAAGAACCCGGCTATGTGTACCTGAACTTTGAAGCGGCGACCTTCCCGGAGTTTTGGGAAGAATGGCAGACCCATGTTCAAGGAATCAGCATTACCCGGCCGTTTAAAGAAGCGGTGTTGCCTTATCTCGACAGCGCCTCCACCGAAGTGCGCATGTCCGGGGTATGCAACACCCTGGTGCGCACCTCGAAAGGCTGGGTAGGACACAACACCGATATGCTGGCCATCGAGACGCTGCTCCGGCCTTACCGCGACAGCATTCGTGAAGGCGGCGTAGTCGTCGGAACCGGGGCAACTGCCCGCAGCGCCATTGCCGCCTTAAAACGCCTGGAAGTCGATCCGGTTTTTGTGGTGGGACGCAACGAAATACGGGGCCTTCAATTAGCACAAAAGTTTAATATCGATTTTTTGCAGGAAGATGAAATCCACTATGCCGCCGCGGCGGTGGTGGTGCAAACCACCCCGGTAGGACAGACGCCGGACATCGATCAATACCCGGTGGGCACCTCCCTGTTCCGTCGCGACCGGGTGGTGCTGGACGTGGTCTATAACCCCGCTGAGACGCGTTTCCTTAAAATTGCCCGCGACCGCAACTGCATTACCATCTCCGGGGTGGAGATGTTTCTGCAGCAGGCCGCCCGGCAATTTGAGCTGTTTACCGGGATTCCCATTTCCGTAGACGAGGTTCGGGAGTGTTGGGGAAATATATTATAGCAAAAATGCAAATTACCTGTTCATAATTTGATGCTGAGAAACGCTGAAAAAGAAAGAGAAACGCTGAGAATTGTTTTAAAAAGGGTTACTACTTAGGTGGATAGGCGGTCCCTCCGGGCTGGCTACGCCATAGGGGCTTAGACTGTAGGAAATGATGCGAGGTTTATTTTCAATTACGAAAAATTGCTTCATGGCTCTGTACAGTTAATAATTTTGTAACTACCCAGGTAGTAGCTATTTAGGGCGTAGATAAGAAAGAGTTCCGTACTAAGCTGCATTTGGAATCAAAATAATCTTTTTACAGCAATGATCGCAGCGGATAGGCGACGGCCGCAACCTGCAAGGGATAAACATCTGTTCGTTGCGAACGCGGCGTTTTCTTTGCGTTCGTTGCGGTATAGCAACCTGAGTAGTTACTAAAAAGGAAAACGGTTTGACCACTCAAAAGCACAGTATTTTCTCCAACTTGTAATTGACATTGCTAATCTGAGGGAATGTTTGCCAGGCAGAAAAAGTATAAAAATAGTTTGAAAATCATATAAAAAAGATATTATTTAAGAATAGTTATGGAATTTGAATTTGATCCAGGCAAAAGCAAAAAGAATAAAGAAAAACACGGCATTGACTTTCTTGAAGCCCAAAAAATATGGGATGATCCGTATAGGATTGAAATCCCCACAAAATATGTAGATGAACTTCGATACATTTTAATTGGTAAAATTGATGACAATCATTGGGCAGCGATATTTACATATCGTAATAACAGGGTAAGATTGATATCTGTAAGAAAGGCACGAAAGAATGAAAAAGAAATATATGAAAGCTGAAGAGTTTGATCAAAAATTTGATAATGGCGAAGATATATCCGAATACCTGGACATAGAGAAGGCCAGAAGACCCGGGCTCGAACAAAAACGAGTAAACGTGGATTTCCCTATCTGGATGATAAAATCTCTGGATAAGGAGGCCAAACGTCTGGGAGTTACAAGGCAGTCTATAATAAAGGTATGGATTGCAGAACGATTGAAACAGAATTCAATATAAAGAATTCGAAGATCAATTTCATACAAGCATCAGACTCTTGACAACTGCTTTTTAACATCATGAGAAATTAATCCATACCTCCCCCCTCACAATCGCGTCGTTGTCGTAACCCTGACAAGCCAGGAATGTCGATTGAACTCCCGGGGGGGGAACTGAAATTGTGTCCCAAAAACGACTGGCAAGATATATGGAGATAACCATCCCCTGCGGCTAACTGCACGGCCGGATTACCGTTCCCCCGTCGAAGAGCCTCTCGCACCGCTGGCTGATCGTAGCGGCGTTGGCCAATGAAGCCAGTACGGTGGTCCGGCCGCTCTTAAGCGACGATGTCAAAATCACCTTCGCTGCCCTGGGGCAACTGGGTTTTCCGGCTCAGCAGGATGATGAATCATTCCGGTTTGAAACGTGGGAAGCCGCTGCCCCTTCTGTTCCCCGTGAGATTTGGGTGGGCAATTCCGGCACCTCGGCGCGTTTCCTGACCGCCTTAGCGGCCTGGCGGGGCTGGCCCTGCCGGATTGACGGCGTCGCGCGGATGCGCTCCCGCCCCATGAAGCCGCTGATCGGGGCGCTCACCCAACTCGGCGCCGATATCCGCTGCCGCGATGACTGTTTACCGTTTGAGATTGCCCCGGCGCAACTGCGCGGCAGCGCAGTGCAGATTGACGCCTCGCAATCCTCGCAGTTTCTTTCGGCGCTGCTGCTCATCGCCCCGCTGCTGCCGCAGGGACTGTCCATCGAGCACGGGGGACGGATTGCCTCCCGGCCCTACGCCCGGATGACCGTGGAAATTATGCGCCGGGCCGGCATCGAGCTGGAGGAGGAAGCGGATTTTTACCGGGTGCGCCGCGGGCAGAATTACCGGCTTAGCCAGGTGGAAATCGAGCCGGATTATTCCTCGGCCTCCTATTTCCTGGCCGGGGCAGCCCTCAGCGGGGGAACGGTGCGGATACCGGGCTTGCGGCGCGACTCCCTCCAGGGCGACCGGGCCATCCTCGACATCCTGGAACACATGGGAGCGCAGATCCAGGTAACTTCCCGGGGGGTAGAATTAAAGAGCGCCCCGCTCCAGGGGGTTGAATGGGATTGCAACACCTGCCCGGACCTGGTTCCCACCCTGGCTGCCGCCGCCCTCTTTGCCGAGCGCCCCAGCCGCCTGAAAAACATTGCCCACCTGCGCTACAAAGAATCGGACCGGATCCAGGCCGTGATTGAGAATATCCGCCGCCTGGGCGGTTCCGCTGAAATGATCGGCGAGGATTTGCACATCACCCCCGCTCCGCTGCACGGGGCGCGCCTGCCCGCCTACAACGACCATCGGATTGCCATGAGCTTTGCCCTGGTGGGACTGCGCATCCCCGGCGTCGTCATCGAGGGAGCAGAGTCGGTGCAGAAATCCTATCCCAACTTTTGGGATGACTTCCTTCCCTTAATTCGCCGGTAAACATTCTCTGCAAACTTTCGCCGGATTTATCAAATACCCCACACAAAGACGCCGAGATCGCAAAGAAATATGAATTATAATCATTAGTGAACTTACAACAATTGTGGGCAAAACACCCCGCTCTTGACAAGGACAGATTTGTGAATCCGGGAACGCCGGGAGTAGCAAATCAGGGGGGTGCGTCAAAATAGCCGCCCCAGACGCTCCTCGAGCACCCCGGCAGTTCCATCAATTCCCCTGCGGCTCTTGTCTAATTGGAGCAGATTTACTACTTTCAACAGATTCACAACAGCCGATCCCATCCGGACAAGAAAGAAAATCTTTTCGGAAAGAATACGCACGTCTCACACACATCTGGACACAGATGGAAGGAGAGAGACAGAGACGATGTCGATAGAATTCCACCATAACTATAAAGGAGAGCCTTATGCAAACCTTAACCGTTAGCAATATTATCACTAACGCCATCGAAATCGGGATGAAAAATCTCGCTTCATTAGTCGGCGCCGTGTTGCTGTGGCTGCTCACATTTTGGATTCCTTATCTCAATGTGGGCACCACCATCGGGCTGATTATGATTGTCCTGGAAATGAGCAAGGGCAATATTATCTCCCCCACCGCTATCTTTGATCCGAAATATCGAAAATACATGGGAGAGTTCTTTTTACTCCTGGCATTTCTGATGTTCGGAACCGCGGCAGGGTATTTTTTCTTTATCATTCCGGGGATAATCATCTCCATTGCCTGGGGGCAGGCGCTGTACATTATGTTTGATAAAGGCAAAGACCCCGCGGCATGCCTGACCCTGAGCAATCAAATTACCTATGGGAAGAAATGGGTGATTTTCGGCGCCAATCTGCTGCTCCTGCTGGCCCTCTACCTGGTGCTATTGGTTGTTGGGTGGATACTTTCTCAAGCATGGGAAGGGCTGGCGGTTTTGTTCTACCTGGTATGGCTGGTTGCGGCGGCGGCCATTTCCATGGGCGCACAGGCGTACATCTACCGGATTCTCAGCCTGGAGCTGGAACCGGAAACCCCGGCGGCGCCTCAAAACGTATAAGGTTTCCACGGCCGGAATAGCGGGATGGGGCGCAGGCGCTTTTCCGGGACTTCCGGCCGGATAAAAAATTCTGCTATTTCTTCCGGCAAAAATGCTTAGATTTGGCTGAGTTTTACAGAAGCAGAGGAAGTAAATGGCGACACTAAAACGAGTTGTGCTGATCGGCTATCGCGGAAGCGGCAAAAGCACCCTGGGCAAATACCTGCAAACCGATTTGAGCTGGGAATATATCTGCACCGATACGCTGATCCAGAAACGGGTAGGAAAATCCATTATAGAGATAGTCGCGGAAAAAGGCTGGCAGAATTTTCGTGAAATCGAAACGCAGATTATTTCCGGTCTGAGTTCCCGCGGGCAATGTATTATCGATTGCGGCGGGGGGATCATCGAGCATCCTCCCAACATGGTTTATCTGAAAAACCAATCCCTGGTGGTGTGGGTCAACGCCGAGCTGGAGGACATCCTCGATCGGCTGCGCAAGGACCAAACCCGCCCGCACATCAGCGAACACAGTTGGGAAAAGGACCTGATCACCCACTATCATCGCCGGGAAGATCTCTATCGCCGCTACAGCCACCTGGATTTGAACACCTCCCGGCTTTCGGTGGAAGAATGCGCCGAGCTTATCCGCGACGCCCTGGGCAATTCTTTCCCGAAATAATTGCTAAATTCATGCTGAGGAATCCATGCGCTCATCCCTCTCTTTGCTGATGATTTGTGTCTGCTGGAGCGGCGTCCTGATTGCGCAGACAAGCCGCGACTGGATAACGCCTTATGAGAACTCCGGCTACCTGGAGACGCCCCGCTACGCGGAGACAATGGATTACTGTCGCCGCCTGGCGGAGGCCTCCCCCTGGATAAAGCTGACCGATTTCGGCGTCTCTCCCGAGAGGCGCAAGCTGCCCCTGGTCATCCTGGATAAATCAGGGCAATTTACTCCCGACCCCCTCTCCGAACGAGATAAACCGGTGGTGTTGATCCAGAATTGCATCCACGCCGGGGAATCGGACGGCAAAGACGCCTCGCTGATGCTCATGCGCGAGATCGCTGTGACCCGCGCTTTGGAAGATTTGCTGGATCACGCCACGCTGCTGATCATCCCCATTTTTAATGTAGACGGGCACGAGCGGTTTGGCCCCTACAACCGGGCCAATCAAAACGGGCCGAAGGAGATGGGCTTCCGCAGCACCGCCCAAAATTTAAACCTGAACCGCGATTACCTGAAAGCGGAAACCCCGGAGATGCAGGCCTGGCTGAAGATGTTTAACACCTGGCGGCCGGATTTCATGGTGGACAATCACGTTACCGATGGGGCCGACTACCAGTACCCGCTTACCTATGGGCTGGATGTATCCGCGCTGGTTGCACCGCCGCTGCAACAATGGACCGGGAAAACCCTGGAGCCTTTTATTCAGCAGCAAATGGCTAAAGACGGATTGCCCGTTTTCCCCTATTTCCGTTTAAAAAAACGCCCCTATATCCACCGGGGAATTTTAGCGTTCCCCTTTTCCCCCCGTTATTCCACCGGCTACGGCGTCGCCCAAAACCGGGTGTTTCTCCTGGTCGAGGATCACGCTTTAAAAGATTACCGCACCCGGGTAACCGCCAATTACCAATTGATGATTCATTTATTGAAATTGATCAACCGGGAGCGCCGCCGCTTGCTGGAGGTCAACCGCCAGGCCGATCAGGCGACCTCGGAGATTGCCCCGGGAACCGTTGTTCCCCTTAAGGTCGATGTGGACCGGCAAGACAGCACGATGGTGGATTTTCTGGGCGTCGAGTACAAACAACGTTACAGCGAAATTTCCGACGGCCCCTGGTCCGAGTACACCGGGCGTCCCAAAACCATCCGCCTGGCCCATTACAACAAAACCATCCCGGTAGATTCCGCCCGGGCGCCCTACGCTTATCTGCTGGGGCGGCAATGGCAGGAGCAGATCAGCACCCTGGAACGGCACGGGGTAAAAGTGCGCTATCTCTCCCGGCCGCTGCGGGTTGCGGTAGAAAGCTATCGCTTTAAAAATCCCCAATGGGCCAAACGCCCTTTTGAAGGCCGCCTGCGGGTAGATTTTGAACTGGCGCCGATACAAGAGGAGCGTAATTACCCCGCCGGCAGCGCCGTGGTTCTGCTCAACCAGCGCACCAACCGGCTCATCATGCAGTTGCTGGAGCCGCACGCCCCGGATTCTTTCCTGAGGTGGGGCTACTGGAACACCATTTTCGAGCGGAAAGAATATGCCGAGGATTACTTCCTGGAGCAGACCGCCCGGCAATTGCTGCAAGAGAACCCGGCCCTGCGCCGGAAGTTTGAAGCAGCGCTGAAAGCGAACCCGGGTATGGCTAAAAACCGTTGGGCAAGACTCTACTTCTTTTATGCCCGCACCCCGTATTGGGAGGATCGCGTTAATGTCTACCCGGTGGGTAAATTGATGACCCCGATGTCTTTACCCTTAACGGAGTCCGATCAATCATGAGCGCTGTTGACCGATTCGGAAACACCTTTTACCGGGAGTTTGACTGCCGGACCCCGGTTCCCCGCCGCGATGATGAATACCGCAGCCCTTTTCAACGCGACCGCGACCGGATTATTTACAGCTCCGCCCTGCGGCGCCTGCAAGCCAAAACCCAGGTGTTCCTGGTCGGCGAGTACGATTTTTACCGCACCCGCCTGACGCACTCCATCGAGGTGGCCCAGATCGGCCGCTCGATCTGCAACTACCTGCGCCGCGGCAGTCAATTGCTGCGGGAAGATTTTTTCATCGATCCGGATTTGGTGGAAGCGGTCTGCTTAGCGCACGATTTAGGACATCCCCCTTTCGGCCACGCCGGGGAAACCACCCTGAACCGGATGATGGCCGACCACGGCGGCTTCGAAGGAAACGCCCAGACGCTGCGCATCCTTACCCGGCTGATCAACAGCGATGATCGTCATCCGGTGGGGATGAACCCCACCCGGGCCCTGATGGACGGGGTAATGAAATACAAAACGCTTATCCACGAGTTAGACCATCCCGAGCGCTATTTTCTTTATGCGGATCAGGAAAAGCATCTCCGGTTTATTTTTGATGAGCAGGCCCCGCCCCCGGAACTCCTCCCCGGTAAGAAGCGCGATAGTTTTCGCAGCATCGAATGCCAGATTATGGACTGGGCGGATGACACCGCCTATTCGCTCAATGACATCATCGACGGATGCCATGCCCGCTTCATCACCCCGGGGCGGGTGGAAGCCTGGGCGGAAGGGCAGGGCCTCAATCGCCGTCAGGCCGGGCTGGTTCAGCAGATGATCCGCACCCTGCGGGAGGGGAGCACCGAGCGGGTCTTCTCCCGCAAAATCGGCGATTTTATCACCGCCTGCTCGCTGGGCGAACGGGAAAATTTCATGAGCGACCGCACCAATCGCTACGCCTATGAGCTGGGTCTGAATCCGGAGATTGTGGAAGAAGCCAATCTCTACAAAACCATCGCCTTTGACCTGGTTTTTGACGCCCCGGAGTTGCAGCAGCTTAAGTTCAAGTGGAATTTCATCCTTACCAAAATTTTTACGGCCTTGCGGGAGAATTATGTAGATGCTTCGCCGGCACGCTACAAGATGGTCAGTGAACGGCTTCATCACCAGTTGACCGAAGACCGAGAAACCGGGGAAAAACTGCGCCAAATCTGCGATTACCTGGCCGGGATGACCGATGGGTTTGCCATCCGCACCTACAAGCGGCTTTTTGATCCGGACTTCGGCTCCATCGGCGATTTGATATGATTCCCGCGGAATATCTCTTTTTTGATTTAAGGATTGACAACCCGGCCGGGGGAGATTAAATTTGGCAGCAATTTTAACGGAATGAAGGTGAACTTAGAAGGGTAAAAAGGTAGATGGCACATCACAAATCAGCAATTAAGCGAATCCGAATTCAAGAAAAGCAACGAACCCGAAACCGCATGTATCGTTCCCGGCTAAAGACCGCCATTCGGAAAGTGCGCGAAGCGGAGAACAAAGAAGCGGCTGCCCAGGCATTGGTAGACGCCTATTCTGTCATCGATAAATTAGTGAGTAAGGGAATCCTCAAGAAGAACACAGCAGCAAACAAAAAATCGCGTCTGACCAAGTTTGTCAACGCGATGGGCTAAGATTTCCCTCCTCAACCCAAAAGAAGCAGCATGCTGTATCCCCGCAGTGTGCTGTTTCTTTTTTGTATTCCCATCAATCGTTGACTTTCCTCCACAAAAGATAGCCGCATTCCGGCCAACCGGAATTGCGACAGATTTCCCCCCAATATAGCAAAGCGGCGAGCGGAGAACCGGCGGTCTGCCCAAATTTCTTCACGCATCTATAATACGAATATAGTCCTGGTTCCAATAAATAAACCTGTAGCTCGTAGATTCCCTTCCGGCCAAACCAGGGTGCAACACATAGATATGCTAAGCTCCCTGAGCTTGCCGAAGGGAGCTATCCCTCGTATTGGGTGAGTTTGTTTTACCTCGCGGTGTTTCCTCGCGCAACCGGTGTCGTTGCCGGGCGTCCTGGTTTTCGAAACACCGACCCGACTTTGCGCACTTCCAGCATATCCACCAGCACCTGGCCGTCGACCATCGCCCCGGCCTGCACGGTGAGCATCAGGCTCTGGTTGGGCGGGCA
>JAJRYW010000582.1 GCA_024275555.1 Calditrichota bacterium
GGCCGATGCAGTAGAGATTCTCAATCTGCAGCGGCGCAGCATCGTTGATAAAAAAGGCCTGGGCCATTCGCTTCTCCCGGGTAATGGTTTTTCAGATCAGGTGAAATATTTTCAGCACAAAAAAGAGATACAGGATCAGGAATATCCATCCCTCCCATTTGGTTACCTGGCGATCCACCACCGTGACCAGGAACAGGATGGTGGCGATGATCATTGCCGGCAGTCCCAACGCCAGCAAATCCGGGGAAACCGGCAGCGAGGAAACCATCCCGGATACGCCCAGCACGGCAAAACTGTTAAAGATATTCGACCCTAAGACGTTCCCGACCAGCATTTCTACATTTTTTTTGCGCACGGCGCTGATTGTCACGGCCAGTTCCGGCAGGCTGGTTCCCAGGGCCACGGCGGTTACGGCAATCAACTCCCGGCCGATTTGCAGGATTTCCGATAATTCGATGATGGCCCGGATGGTGTAATTGGCTCCCAGGTAGACCATCAGCGCGCTGGCAATAAGCGTGATAACCGGTTTTATCGACCGCACCGGTTTGTCGGCCCCTTCCGGCAGGATCACTTTGCGTTGCCGGCTGTTTTCCACGGTATAGAAGATAAAGACGATAAAACAGAGCATCAGGATGACCGATTCGCCGCGGGAGTATTCACCGTCCCAGCCCATCAGCGCCAGAAATCCGGCCGAGGCCACCAGGAGGGGCAGATCGATGGGAAGCAGGTTGTAGCGGAGCTGCAGTTTACCGGCAATGATTGCCCCGGTACCCATGATCAGAAAAATATTGGCAATATTCGAACCGATAACGTTGCCGGGCACGATTTCCGGTGCGCCGGTAAATACGGCCACCAGGGAAGTTACCAGTTCCGGAAAGGACGTGCCGATGGAAACCACCGTCGCCCCGATGATAAAGGCGTCGATGCCCAACATGATCCCGATCTTTTCCGCGCTTCCGGTAAAAACATCGGAGGCCTTCACCAGCACAGTCAGGCTAACAACAAATACCACGCTCCAGAGGATAATTTCCCACATAACCCGATCTCTTCCTGTCTGAATGTTGGGCCGCTATTTTACACATTCTCGGCAATAGAAGCCAGTAAAATGCGAATCAATTGGTTTCTATAGAGCAGTGAATCGTGAGGGCAGTTTAGTGCTCAACTAAATTTGACGTAGAAAAACGCTGAATAAGCTGATTTTCGCTGAAAATATTTTTTAAAATGATGGATAATGAGCAGCTTTCGCTCCGGAAATTTTTCCCAGTGTGACGAATTTTCAAATCAAATGCAAAAATTTTTCTTTAGTTCTACTTTAAGATTTTGATGAAGTTAAAGTGAAATTCTCTACCGTGGACTTTTGGGATTTGATGTCATTCCCGCTCCCGGTCGGGAGGGATAAGCGGGAATCCGGCTATGTATGCCTTCATGGATGCCCGATTAAAGCATTCCCCGGCACGACGGGGCAGGCTGGGCATGACATTTCTTCCCCAATCATGCTCTTCCTAAATAGTGAACTTTAGTGACTTACCGTTCGCACATTTTGGGGGCTGTTTTCGAAATACTTGGTGGTTTCCTATTCGAAAGTTCTCGTTTGGGGAAAAAATCACGCTGGGCCACAGTTTCATACACAGAACCTTTGGTTTTACCTGGAAATCAATCGAGGACTCTCCAATTGGTAAGTTTCCAGGTGATAGCCGGAAAACAAAAAAAGGGCGCATGACAAATTGCCTTTTTTAGACATTCTTTAAAAACCGTTGAAACGGTTAAACGATCGCTGCAAGATGTCATTAACACCTGCCCCGGCTACCGGGGCGGTGTTAATGAGAAAGAAATTATTACATAGCCGTTTTAACGGCTTTCCATTGTGCAATTTGACATGCACCAAAAAAATACATATTGCTCTTTTTAAAACATTACCTTAGGTGCGAAAATTAAATTTTGAAAACCTCAAAAATATTAAACGAACTGTAAATAGTGAAGAGTAAAAATCGTTGATTGAGTAGAATTAGATATCAACATAATTTTCTGCGTTATTCTGCCTCATTCAGAGTTATTCTGCGTCAAATTATTGGTTTGTCAATCGCCTTCGTGCGTACTAAGTACTAAGATTTGGAACTTACAAGGCCCGTCGGGTAAGGCGGTAAAAGCGCAGGGGATGAATGCAGGCGGCTATGGTCAGCCCGGCAATCATTCCGATCCAAAATCCCTGGGGGCCCATGCCATATCGAATCCCCAACAGGTAGCCCAGGGGCAGACCGATCCCCCAGTAAGCCATTATATTGACCAGCATGGGCACCCGGGTATCTTTCAGCCCCCGTAAAGCCCCGCTGGCGCTTACCTGCAACCCATCGGAAAGCTGAAAAACGGCGGCAAGGATGATCAGCTTCGCCGCTAAATCACGCACGGGAAAATCGCTGGTATAGACATCAGCTATACGTTCCGGGATGCTGAACATGATCAAGGCGCTGACACACATAATCAGCAGGGAGAGCCCCATGCCGACAAACCCGGCAATGCGCACCAGCTGCAAGTCGGAGCGGCCGGCGGCAAAACCGACCCGGGAGGTGGCGGCAATGGAAAGACCCAGCGGCGCCATAAAGGTAATCGAAGCAAAGTTAATGGCAATTTGATGGGCGGCCATGCTGGCAATACCCAGGGTGCCGATCAGCAGCGCGGCGATGGCAAACATGCTTACTTCCATCCCGAAACTGACCCCATTGGGTACGCCGATGTGCAGCACCTCCTTCATATAGCGCCACTGGGGCCAGCGCAGTTCGCTGAACAGGTGGAATCGGCGGTAGTAGCGATTGACAACTAAGTAGGCGGTCATGGTCAAGAGCATCAGCCACCACACCGCCGCCGTGGCCCAGCCCGCCCCGACTGCGCCCAGCTTGGGAAATCCGGCTTTGCCGTACATCAGCAGGTAGTTTCCCAGGGCGTTGAGCGGCAAAGCGGCGAAAGCGATGTACATGTGCGGCCGGGTAATGGAGATGCCGTCATTAAAAAAGCGCAGCACCAGGTAAGCGTAAGTGGGGAAAATCCCCCAGGAAACCGCTTTCAGATAGCCGTCGGCCAGGGGGATCACCGCCAGGTCAAAATCCATGTAGTGCATAACCGGCTCCATGTGCCTTACCAGGAAGAAGGAAGGGATGGCCAGGAGCTGGCTGAGCCACAATCCCTGCCGCACCGATTTACCAATCTGCCGCAATTTTCCGGCGCCCAAATTCTGGGCGCAGATGGGATTCACCGCCAACAATATCCCCAGGATAATCACCCAGATGGGCACATAAAGACTGCGCCCGATGGCAATGGCGGCTAAATCCCGGGCGCTTAAATTCCCGGCCATCACCGTATCGATAAATCCCAGGGCAATTTGGGCCAATTGGGCGGCGATGATCGGCAGACCCAGGATTAAGGTGATTTTTGTCTCTGCAAGCACCGGCTGCCACTGTTCCGGAAAGGAGATAAACTGCTTTTTTTGCGCCTCGGGCTGCATGTAAATTCCTTTATATGAAGGCGCTAACCTACGGCGATTTTGGATGGTACTCAAGTGAAAAGGGAGGAAATGGGGGGTGACGAGTATTGAGTAACGAGTAACCAATAGAACTTTATCGTGGTGCGTGTTCCGTGTTACGTTTTAGATAAGTTCACGCAATACGCAATACGAAATACTCGTTACTCGTCACTCATTAAAAATCCACAAATCACGTTTCACGTTTTACGAATCACGTTTTTACCGATGCACCCCAAAAACCGCGTAGGCCAACCGTTTCCCGGCCTCCGGCCCGTCAATATCCACAC
>JAJRYW010000583.1 GCA_024275555.1 Calditrichota bacterium
CTAATTCACCGCGATCGTTGCGGTCAAGAATACCCGCGTAGTACAAATCTTATCAACGATAATACCAGGACTAATCGCGCAACATCAGTTACTCTATCCACTCCGAGACAACTTCCCGAAAAGAAATCCCCAGCTTTTTCAGGGCCTCCAGCACCGGCTCGTATATGGCCGGATGGGTGGGGATGTGGCACCCTGTCAGCGGCATTTGATCGGTAATAATCAGTTCGGCGGCCAGGGCGGCCGGCAACCCCACGGTTTTGGACATGGCCGTAAAGCCGTCAGGCTCGCCGTATTCAATCAATGTGGTGATGATTTTTTCTTTCCGGTTATTCTCGCCGGGATAAACTACGCGGATGTCGTGCATCAGAATCACCATATCGCGGCCGCCTTCCGGGAGCCTCAGTTTTTCGACCAGCAACTGCTGGAGCACATCGGCGGCAGTGCGGCAATCGCCGTCAATTTTTTGTTCGGAAAAAAGTCCCAGCCAGCGCAAATTTTCCATGATCTTTCCGGTGGGGCTGATCTGGAGCCGGTTGGCAACCTGCTTCTCTAAATTACTTCCCAGCACATTTATGGAAAGAAACATCTGCAGAAATTCACGGTAGGTCATCTCACCAAGGTTGGGAATGGGCATGGTGGTATTGGGCAGGCCCAGGCGCACAATCTGGTGCCAGGTTTCGCTCCAGCCCGGGTAGCGCAGGGTGCCGCGAATCATGGTGTCCACCTCATCCAGGCCGAAAATCTCCTGGTAGCCCAGGGAATTGCGGTTGGGATAGGCTTCCAGAATGCCGATTCCCTCGACTTCCACCGGCCAGGTTCGGCTAAAGACATTGGAGTGGGAAAGAATTTTCAACATACCGTTTTCTTTATAGAGGGCCCCCACCTCGCCGGCCCGCACCACGTTTCCGGGGTTCCAGGTGATGCAATACCGCAAGGGGTTGCTTTCTACTTCCGGGGCCGGCAAACCGCTGCCATAAGAAAGAAAAGAGCGGATCACGCCGCCCCGGTCGCGCATATGATGGATCAACTTCATCGCCGACATGTGGTCGATGCCGGGGTCCAGGCCCATTTCATTTAAAATCAGCAATCCTTTGCGATGCGCGTCCAAATCCAGCGCTTCTACCTTTTCCAGCTGATAAGATGCGGAAACCATGTGGGCATTATGATTGACACACTCCAGGGCGATCAGGTACTGAAAAGCCGGGGAGAGAAAATTTACCACCAGGTCTGCTTTTTCAAATTGGGCGGCCCGCAGGGGGGAGTCGTTCACATCAAAGTGGATGGCCGCGCCATGGGGATGATGGTCCACCGCCTTTTGGGCGTTTTCCAGGTTCACATCTCCCACGGTGACAAACCAGCCGTACTTCGAGGCGCAATCCAAAAGGTAGTTGATCAGGTAAGGGGCGCTTTGACCGGCGCCCAGGATTAAAATGTTTTTCATCTCAGCCTCCGTTTAAATGCACGTATGGATCAATAATCGCTGCCGCCGCTTCCCTGGCGGCAGGCCCAAAAGAAGGCAGCAAAACTACATAAAATTTAGCCGGAAAACAAAGGTGAAGCATTAAATTTCATCCCCAAAAAAATGCCGACTCACCCCGGCGTGTAAAACCGTCAGAGTAAATCGGCAAGAGACAGAGGGCGCCATTATCGGAGAGATATCAGCGAATCAAAGTTACTTTTGCTGTTTTTTGCTGATTTCCGGCGCGGAGCCGGATCAAATAAGTTCCGCTGCTGCCGGGGCGGCCGCGGCTGTCTCGGCCGTCCCACTGCACTGTGTAGTTTCCGGGAGCAAGGCGCCGGTGCAGCACCGTTTTCAGTTCCCGCCCGGACAGATCGTAGACCTGCAGCGTTACCAATTCCGCTTTGCTGATTTTGAATTCCAGATTGGTTGAGGGGTTAAAGGGATTAGGGAAGGCCGGGTAAAGGATAAATTCATCGGGAGTAAACTCCCCGGCGTCATCAATTCCGGTCGCGGAATCGTACTCGAAGGCGCCCACATCGTAGCTGCCGGGAGTGCGGGGATTGCCGTCGTAATCGGTGGTTACCTCGGCAATATCCACCCCGGCGTCGATTGCCGGACTGCCGTTGACCAGGTGATAATCATGGCCGGCGCTATTGACAAAAAAGCCGGGGTCCGCGGAGAGATTGGAGGGATCGGCCGCATCAGACGGCTTATTGCCCATAAACAAGCTGTTGAGCATTTCAAAACCATTGGGATCGTAGCCGCCGGAAACATTTTGGAAATATTGGTCGCTGCTGCGCTTGTCGAAAGTGGAATTGTAGATGTGCAGGAGCTCGATCCCGTCTTCGGTGCGGAATATTTTTACGTTATTGAAAGCGATGCTGTTGATGATGGTTACATTGGCGCTGCCGCGCCCGGTATCTCCCCGGAGGCGGAAGGCAATTTCATTGTTGTAAACTTTTACGCCGGAGATCCGGCATTCCACCTGCTCCTTAATATTAAACGCTGCGCGATTGCCGATATAGCCCGGCTCAAACCCATAAGCGACAATATTGCGCAACACGATCAAGGGGCGGTAACCGTTTTGAACCTCATCGGGACTAATTTTGGTGTCGACCGCATTTTCCCCGGGAATTTCGCCGGCGAACCACCCGGCCGCATCTTCGGGCAGCGGGCCGGTCCACAGTTGGCTGTCTTCGATCAGAACATTGTCCCAGAGCGGATAACCGCGGTTCGGGTCGGTTTGGAAACAATCGCCGCTCACATAATAAATATTGCAGCCGCGAATGGTCAGATTCTGCTCGCCCGTGGCCACAATCCCGTGGGCGTCCCGTTGATTGTTGTACGTTCCGGCCAGGAAATGGTGTATCTCACAATTTTCGATGAGCACATTATCAACCGCATCCATATCGATGCCGTCCCGGGTTCCGTTCTTTATCTCGCAGTTGCGGATAATGGCATAATCTGCGTTGCCTCTTAGCCGTACCGCATCGCTGTCGCCAAATTGGCCGTCCAGGATCAGGCCGTCGATGGTTGTATATGCGTGGGAAATGCTCAGCAACCGCCCCAATGCGCTGATGTAGGGGCGATCTGCAGGGTCGTACGCCCGAAGCGTGATCCGCTGATTCGCCGCGCCATCCCGCACCGTGGAAATCGCGGCGGATAACTGGTAAGTCCCCGGCATGACATAAATCACATCGCCGGGCTGAGCTGCATTCAGCGCCGAGGGGAAATTGTTAAACGGACTTTCAAAAGAGCCGTTTCCATTGGAGGCAACGTCATCAACGTAATAATCGGTTGCCAGGATAGACGCCGAAAGGCTGAGCAAGCAGATTATTTTCAAAAAACGATTTAGCATAACTGAATCTCCTGTTTAAATTGCGGCCCTTTAAATGAGGACAAAAGACATGCCAATCGCCGAACCGTTGTAATATAAGACTTATAGGATGATCCCGGCAACTGTGGTTGTATAATGAATTTACAGAGGAGTGCGGTAGATGAACCAGGAAAATTTTTGCTCTATTCACAAAGTCCGTCCTTTTGAATGCGATTTCTATGGTCATGTCAACAACGCGATTTATCTGAACTATCTGGAATTTGCCCGGATGGAGTTATTAGAGCAAAAAGGGCTGACTCTGAACCGGATGAAAGAGGCCGGGGTGATGCTGGTCATCCGCAAAATCGCCATCGAGTACAAAGTTCCGGCAATAAGCGGCGATATCATTGAAATTCGCAGTCAGCTCCGCTCCTACCGGAACACCGGGGGCGTTTTTCATCAGCAGATTGTGCGTCAAAAAGACGAAAAGCTGCTGGCCGAAGCGGATGTGGAATGGGTCACGGTGAACCGGGACGGGAGACCGATCCGGGTTCCCAACTTTATCCGTAAACCCTTCGGGCTTCCGCTCTTAAAACACGATTCCTATGAGAGCTTCTGATGGCCGCCGACAGCATTTACACCCTTACTCACACCGTGGCTGTTTCCGGTTATGTGTACCGGAACAGCAAATTCCTGCTGCTAAAGCGCAATAAAGCGCCCCTGGTCTGGGCGCCGCCGGGCGGAAAATTAAAGCTGCATGAAAACCCGCGCGAAGGACTTCAGCGGGAGATTTGGGAAGAAACCGGTTTCCGGGTGGAGGTGCTGGAGCCGGTCGACACCTGGTTTGGGGAGTTGCAGCCGCACAGTCCGATTTTGTCAATCGACTTCCTGGTAAAAATCCGTTCCGGCAAACTTCGACTATCCCCGGAGCACAACCAGGCGGTCTGGGTCAGCCTCAAAGAACTGGAAAAAGGGTTCCCGGTACCTTTGAATTGTGACACGGGCTTTAAGCTGAAAGATTTTAAAAAAGCGGAGCGCCTGATACGTCTGCTGCATTTAAATCTGTAAATTATCCCCCTTTTCTTTTTCTCCATGTGACAATTATCAAGACTGCTTTGCCGCAGAAGTGGTACCATTTGGTACAATTTCGGCCGAAAGCTCCGGAATTTAGCGCCATTAAGAAATATGTGAACCGTTTTGCCGGTGTACCCGTTAAAGAACTGTAGGTCTTTTCAACAATTCTGCATTTTGCTGCCGATAAATTCGACTTTTGCTTCTGCGATTTCCGCTCGCCATCTCACCGGAATGGGAAATAACAACGGTTTTTCGACAGTCATTATTAATTGGGTAATTTGGCGCCCTGTTTGCTAATTTGAAAGGAGGCGTTAGCTGAGGAGCGATTAAATGAAGTCATCCAAAGAGCATCTTCAAAGGATTATCGAATTTCGGGAGAAGAAATCCCGGGAACTGAAGCGACTGCTCTCCTTTTCGGAAGCCCTGGCATTGTGGATGACCCGGAAACAGCCCAACAAACGCAAGTCATCGGGTAAAAAAGCAATCCTATTTTAACTATAGAGAGAGGGAGATTAAAAAGATGGAACTGAACCACGATTTTTATAACCGGCAATTGGAGGCCATACAACACTACTATGCCAAGTTAAATGAGGATAAGAAAGAGCCCATTTCTTTAACGGAAGCCATCATAAGCTGGTTTACCGAAGGACATGCGGAAGAATTCCGGGAAAGCTATTTGCATCATCACACCGCTTTAATGCAATGACTATTGCGAGTTCTCATCTGCCTGAACAACCCCGGAGAATTGAATGATCAATTCCCGCCGCCGGGGGCGATTGTCAAAATCAATTAAAATAATTTGCTGCCAGGTTCCCAATAAAAGCTTTTTTTGCAGAAAAGGAATCTGCAAAGAGGGCTTGAGCATCGCCGCCCGCAGGTGCGCATAACCGTTTCCATCATGCCAGCGTTCGTTATGATGATAACGGGCCTCCATCGGTATCCAATCCTGAAAAAAATCTTTGATGTCCTGAATCAGCCCGCCTTCGTACTCAATGGTAGTCAATCCGGCGGTAGAGCCGGGCACAAAGACCAGTACGTTTCCTTCGCTAATTTTGCTTTTCTGCAACAGACGCTGGATTTCCGGGGTTACATCGATCACATCGTTAAAGCCCCGGGTCTGAAGTTGCAATGTTTGGGTTTCCACGCCGGTCATAGCTATTTCTCCAAAATTGAAGCCAGTTTGTAGATGGGACTGCCGGGAATGTCCTGGCACTCAAATATAAATCCCTGGGCAGCTAAATCCTGCAGGATGACAATCTCGGCTTCGCTTAGGAATAAATAGGGCAGGAATTGCTTCCGTCCTTCCTCAAAATGAATACCGCCAATGTTGACGGTCATGGGCGGCAAGCCCTGGGCCGCCATGGTCTGCACATCGGCCGGGTTGCGCACTAACACCATGCTTCGCTCCTCTGCCTCCAAATTCCGTCTGATGTATCCAACCGTCTCCGCCAGGGTCAGAATTTGGGTGTCCACCTCCGGCGGGGCGGCCATAAGCAGCAAGTTGCGCTCCCACTCTTTTGCGGCAATTTCATCATTGCCGATAATATAATGCCGGAAGGAATAGTAAGTCCCCCATCCCACCAATACCTGGCCATGAATTAATCGATCGTCGATACGGAGAATCAGTGATGTGTTCACAGACGCCCCCTTACTTTTTAGTCGGCAAGGTAAAGATAAACGACACTCCGCCCTCGGGGTTGTTTTCTGCATGGATTGTTCCACCGTGAGCTTTGACAATCAGCTTGCAAATATACAGGCCGAGACCATACCCCTCTTGCCGTTCCGGTTGCTGCTCCACCCGCACCGCCCTTTTGAAGATGCGGGACAGATGATCCTCCGGTATCCCTCCGCCGTTATCCATGATGGATACGGTAAGCAGCCGGTCCGAAGTTCTGCGGGCTTTAATGACCACTTTGGAGTTGGGCGGACAATATTTAATCGCATTGCCAACCAGGTTTAAAAAAACGCGCTGTATCTGGAAGGCGTCAACCATTACCGTGGGAAGTTTCCGGGGAAGATCTTTTTTAATCTGGATATTTTTTTGATCCGCCTTCACCCAGACATTGACTAATGCTTCATCAATAATTTTTTCCAGTTGAACGGGGTCTTTTTCCAGGGAGAAGACATATTGCTCGCTGCGATAGACCTCGTTCAGTTCTTCCAGCATGTCCAGAATCTGATCACCCAGCACCATTGATTTTTCCAGGAAGTTTACCTGTCCCTCGTTAAGCTCGCCAAAAGTCTGGTTCAGCAGCAGTTCCAGGTAAGCCAGCATACTGTTCAGGGGCGAGCGGATATCATGGATGATCAGGGCGGCCAGTTCCGGGCGCGACTTGGCCCGGGTCAGGAATTCGCGATAATTGGCAAGAAATGAATCGAGCTGCACCTGCTCCTGTTGCACCTGGATGATCGAATAATCCGGGCAGGTTTCTCCCAGCGGCTGCCCGAAATTAAGTGCAACCATGGGGGGATTCTTCTCAAACAAAGGGCGCAGGTGCTGATCAAAACGGATTGTTCCATCCTGGTTGTCAATGAACAACAGATCGGCGGTGGGAACCTCCGTATCATTCGAGTCGGCCCCGGGCGAGCGGGCGGAAACCTTGAAGCCCGTTTTTTTGAGCAGTTTTGAAAATCGATTGATAAAATCTTGTGCTTGCGATAAAACCAGTGCCGTATGAGCCGTCATTCTATACCCGTCATTTCCCCTTAAATTGAGGAGCGCGCTTCTCTAAAAAAGCCGCGGTTCCTTCCTTCATATCTTCGGTTGCGCAAGCCTTGCCAAAGTAATCTGCTTCGATGGACAATGCCGAATCCAGGTCTGTTTCCATGCCCCGGTAGAGGGCTTCCAAAATATACTGTGTCGCCAGGGGCGCTTTGGCGGCCAGCAGTTCCGCAAACTTTTTCGTTTCCGGCATCAATTGGCCTGGTTCGATCACTTTATTGACCAATCCCCATTCCAGGGCCCGGGCGGCCTCGAGCATTTCTCCGGTAAGCAGCAACTGCAGGGCGCGCGCTTTGCCGATTAAGCGGGGAAGGCGTTGGGTGCCGCCATAGCCGGGAATAATCCCCAGGTTTATCTCCGGCTGTCCGAAACGGGCGGTAGAAGAAGCGAAACGAAGATGGCAGGCCATAGCCAGTTCACAGCCGCCGCCCAGGGCAAAGCCGTTTACCGCGGCCAGCACCGGTTTGGGCATTTGTTCGATGTAGCGAAAAACCGCCTGGCCGCGCCGGGCGTACTCCGCCCCCTGCTCCCGGGAAAGGCCGGCAAGCTCCGAGATGTCCGCCCCGGCGACAAATGCTTTCTCGCCGGCCCCGGTCAAAATAACCGCCCGGACGCCGGGGTCTTCGGCAAGCGCTTTCATGGCGGTGTCCAACTCTGCAATCGTGGCGCTATTGAGCGCATTCAACTTTTCGGCGCGATTAATGGTAACAGTTGCCGTAGCATCCTGATGTTCCAAAATGAGGGTTTTAAACTCCATAATCTTCCTCGTGTATTTATTGAATTTATCGCGGGAATCCCCATCCCCGCGTTGCTTCCCAACAAGGCTGGTCTGTTAAGGCGTCTAATTTAGAGAATTCCGGCACATGTTGCAACCTTCAATCCCGGAGATTGGAAAATATTGCCCGCGCCCGGCTACGCCGCATTCCCGACCGGGGTTGCGGGTGCGTGTGAACAACGCCTCGTTACAGGATAAGAAGCAATTTCCTCCGGAACTGTGCGCTTCCGAACAGTTTTTCCAAAAGAATTTGAAATTTTTCAATTGACACACATTGACAAACCGTTTATATTATTGGCGCTCTGAAGGCAAGAGCGCTAAAATTGAGACCTAAATCAATATTAATCAACAAATTAAAGAAGGAGGGCATTATGAAGGTAAGGCCTTTAGCTGATCGAGTTCTGGTAAAACCGCTCGAAGAAGAAGACAAAACGCCCGGAGGCATCATTCTTCCGGACACCGCCAAAGAAAAGCCCATGCGGGGGCGGATCGTCGCCGTAGGCAACGGTAAAGTGGATGACAAAGGCGAACGCATCAAGATGGAAGTAAAAGTGGAAGATGTGGTTCTCTACGGAAAGTATTCCGGCACCGAGATCAAAATTGACGGGGAAGAGTTCCTGATTATGCGCGAAAGCGATATTTTAGCAATTGTTGAAAAGTAAACTGAATAAAGAGTGGGAGAACTATCATGGCGAAAAAAATTGAGTATAGCATTGACGCGCGCGCTAAACTGAAACTCGGTGTAGACCAGTTGGCGCAAGCGGTGAAGGTAACCCTGGGGCCCAAAGGCCGCAATGTGGTCATCGAGAAAAAATTCGGCGCACCGACCGTAACCAAAGACGGAGTGACGGTTGCCAAAGAGATCGAATTGGAAGACCCGGTTGAGAACCTGGGCGCCCAGATGGTCAAAGATGTGGCTTCCAAAACCAGCGACGACGCCGGCGACGGCACCACCACCGCCACGGTGCTGGCCCAGGAAATTTTTAACGACGGTCTGAAAAGCGTGGCCGCCGGCGCCAACGCCACCGAAATCAAACGCGGTATTGATGAAACCGTCAAAGTTGTTATCGAGGAATTGAAAAAAATCAGCCGCCCCATCGAAGGCAAAAAAGAAATCGCACAGGTCGGCGCTATTTCGGCCAACAACGATTTTGCCATCGGTGAACTGATTGCCGACGCCATGGAAAAAGTCGGTAAAGACGGCGTAATTACCGTGGAAGAAGCCAAGTCTACCGACACCTCCCTGGAAGTAGTGGAAGGGATGCAGTTTGACCGCGGCTATCTTTCTCCCTATTTTGTAACCGATCCGGATAATATGGAAGCGGTGTTGGAAGACGCCCTGGTGCTTCTCTATGACAAGAAGATCTCTTCCATGAAGGACCTGCTGCCGGTGTTGGAGAAAGTGGCTCAAACCGGCAAGCCGCTCCTGATTATTGCCGAAGATATCGAAGGGGAAGCCCTGGCAACCCTGGTGGTGAACAAGTTGCGCGGCACGCTGAAAGTGGCCGGGGTAAAAGCGCCCGGTTTTGGCGACCGCCGCAAAGCCATGATGGAAGATATCGCCATCCTGACCGGCGGCCGGGTGATCAGCGAAGAAACCGGCTTTAAGCTGGAAAGCGCCACCCTGCAAGACCTTGGCGCCGCCAAGCGTATTGTCATCGACAAAGACAACACCACCATCGTCGAAGGCGGCGGCAAAGGGGATGATATCAAAGCCCGCATCAACCAAATCCGTAAGCAAATCGAAACGACTACCTCCGATTACGACCGCGAGAAACTGCAAGAGCGCCTGGCCAAACTGGCCGGCGGTGTGGCTGTGATTCAAATCGGGGCTGCCAGCGAAATCGAAATGAAAGAGAAAAAAGCCCGTGTGGAAGACGCCCTGCACGCCACCCGCGCAGCGGTGGAAGAAGGGATTGTCCCCGGCGGCGGCGTAGCCTTGCTGCGCGCCATCCCGGTGCTGGATAAGATGAAACTGGAAGGCGATAAGCAGATTGGCGTGTCTATTATGCGCCGGGCGCTGGAAGAACCGATTCGCCAGATCGTCGCCAACGCCGGACTGGAAGGCGCGGTGATTGTGCAAAAAGTCAAAGAAGGGTCTACCAACTTTGGCTTTAACGCCGCCACCGAACAGTACGAGGATGACATGGTGAAATCCGGCATCATCGATCCGACCAAGGTGACCCGCACTGCCTTGGAAAACGCCAGTTCCGTGGCCGGATTGCTGCTCATGACCGAAGCCGTGATCACCGAAATTCCGGAAAAAGAAGAACCCATGCCGGGCGGCGGCGCACCGGGAATGGGCGGAATGGGCGGAATGTACTAAATCGCACCCCCATATATTATCGAAAGAGGCTGGCCGGTTTGGTCAGCCTCTTTTTTTTTTTTGCTCGATTGCAATAGCGCCGGACCCAGACGCCCCGATATCCTTCGAACATGGTTGAGGAAGCAGCGCTCAGACATGATTTTCTATCTCAAGTTTGTAATCCCCCCATTCTCTGCGTATGTTTAATGCTTTTGAGAAGAAGCGCGCCATCGAGAACAGAAAAATTGAGGAAGCAATGCCGGAAACAAAATCCATACCGCGTAATTATCCCAGCGACGTGCAAATACTGTCCGAAAACGGGCGCGAGATTATCTTAGTGGGGACGGCCCATATTTCCCGGGAATCGGCCAATTTGGTGCGGGAAGTCATCGAAGCGGAGCAGCCGGACGTGGTCTGTGTGGAGTTGGACCCGCAGCGTTTTAAGGCGCTCTCCCAAAAACGGCGCTGGGAAAGCCTGGATTTAAAATCGATCATCCGCCAGAAGCAACTGAGCACGCTGATCATCAATTTACTGCTGGGTTCCTATCAGAAAAAGTTAGGCAAAAAGCTGGGCGTTATGCCCGGGGCGGAATTGCTGGAAGCGACCCAGGCGGCCGAAGAAAACAATATTCCCGTGGAACTCTGCGATCGGGATATTCGCATCACTTTGCGGCGCGCCTGGAATTCCATGAGCTTTTGGGACAAAATAAAGCTGCTCTCCGGGGGGATGGCCGGAATGTTCATGGACGAGGAACTCGACGAGGCCAAATTAGCGGAAATCCGGCAAAAGGATGTGCTGAGCGAGATGATCGAAACCCTGGGAGAAGCGATGCCGGTGCTCAAACGCGTGCTGATCGATGAGCGGGATCAGTACCTGAGCGAAAAAATCCGCCGGGCAAAGGGCCAAAAGATTGTCGCGGTAGTTGGGGCCGGCCATGTACAGGGAATGCTGAAAGCGCTGCGCTCCGGCAAACCGGCTGACTTATCCGAAATCGAGCAAATCCCCAAACTCTCTCCCTGGATAAAAATCATCGGCTGGGGTATTCCGGCGGTTATCCTGGCTTCGCTGGGCTATATCGGGCTGACCAAAGGGGCCCAGACAGCCGGCGACAACGCCCTCTTCTGGTTTCTGGCCAACGGCATTCCCAGCGCAATCGGCGCCATGCTGGCTCTTGCCCATCCCATTACCATTATCACTTCTTTTCTGGCCGCCCCCATCACCAGCTTAACCCCGGTGATTGGCGCAGGCTATGTGGCGGCGTTTGTACAGGCCTACTTCCAGCCGCCCGTGGTCAAGGAACTGCAAAGCGTCAGCGAGGACGCCCTGAAGCTCCGCAAATGGTGGTCTAACAAACTGCTCCGGGTGCTGCTGGTGTTTATCCTGACCAGCCTGGGCAGTGTGCTGGGCACCTACGTGGGCGGCTACAAGATTATTTCCAGTTTGTTTTGATTTGCATTGTCCCAGTGAATTTTTGCCCTGTCAATTCTGCCGACGAAGTCTGGCTCCCTTCCCCCGGGTAACTTTTTTCCCGGGTTGCCGTAGCAGAACAACATATCGTCAAATGCAAATCACGAGTCAAAAATTTGACGCTGAGAAACGCTGAATGAGGCAGAAAAGCGCTGAAAATTGTTTTAAAGCAAAAACAATCGATCCGGTCAAATCCTCAAATACTCTTTTCAGCGGAAATCTGCCGATATCCGCAGTATTCTGCGTCAGATTAAGTTCAAGCTGTGAATGGCATTTCAACGGAGTTTTTATAGTATGAATCGAGTTTTTCTTGTACTCCTGGCCGGCCTGCTGACCGCCTGCCAGCCCGATCCGAAGGCGATTATCGAGCAGGTCATCCGGACTCACGGCGGTTCGGCCTATCAAAAATTTGCTATTGAGTTCAATTTCCGGGGCACACACTTTGTGCTGGAACGCAACCGGGGCCGGTTTCGCTACCAGCGCCAGTTGCGGGACTCTACCGGGGTGATCACAGACCTGCTTACCAACGAAGGATTTCAGCGCCTCCGCGATGGACAGCCCACTCCCCTCTCCCCGGCCGATTCTGCCCGCTTGGCCAACTCGGTAAACTCGGTAGCCTATTTTGCCCTGTTGCCCTTCCCGCTCTCCGACCCGGCAGTGCGCAGCCGCTACCTGGGCCGGGAAGACATCCGGGGAGAACCATACCACAAAATCGAAGTGCGTTTTACTGCGGAAGGCGGCGGCAAGGACCACGACGATGTCTTTATCTACTGGTTTCACCGGGAAAAGCATACCCTGGATTACCTGGCCTACTCCTTCCAAGTTAACCGGGGCGGGATGCGTTTCCGGGAAGCCTACCATCCCCGGGTTGTTGCGGGAATTCGATTTCAGGATTACCGGAACTATCGCGGCCAGGGTGATGCAGCGGCGTTATCCGAGCAGGCGGCCCTGTTCCGGAAAGGTAAACTGGAAAAAGTCTCAGAAATCATCCTGGACAGTTTGCAGGCCGTCCATCCCTAAAAAGTTCGAGAATACAAGTAAGCCCGTTCCGGGTGAACCCCGGGAGCGTTAAAACTACGCCACGTAGCGCGCTCCGCGAGGCGCCGCTTTCCCCTTCCTGTGTTTCATGCTTCTTTGTGGATAAAAAGACAAAGCCCGGATATCACGGAGTTTCATAAACCCAGACGTCTCCAAACGGGAGTCTAGCGAGGAGGTGGTCTGTTTTTATTTTTGTAACTACCCTGGTAGCAGGTGGAATAATTGAGAAAAGTTGATGTAGTCAGTCTTTCCCGACGGGAGCACGTTGTGCTGGCAAGCGTTCGACTGAGCCAATTTGGGGAATGCATCGACTGCCTGCCCCGCTCCACGACACACAAATTATCTGAATGCCTATAACATAACTATCTGGTGGAAACAGTCTAAAAGTACCTGAGTAGTTACAATCCGTGAAAATCTGTGCGAATCCACGGCAAATATAAAATGGGCGCGGTAAGGAAGCAATAATCACCGCTCAAAATTGATTTGACCGTTTTTGAAACATTTCCAAAATGTCTTCCGTCCCAGTTGCAGGTAACCGTTTATCACAAAATTCTTACAGCAAGAGCATTGTTCACCAGCAACTGAAAACGTGGAGTACTGAGGTTATGAAGAAGAAAATTTTTATCGCGCTGGGAGTCATTATTGTCATCGCCCTGGTTGTAGCGGGTCTGAACATGGGCAATTCCGGCCCGGAAGCTGTCGAGGTGCAAACTGCGCCGGTAGAAAAGCAGCGCATTGTGGAGACCGTCACCGCCACCGGGCGAATCCAGCCTAAGCTGCAGGTAAAAATCAGTGCGGATGTCAGCGCCAAAATCACCAAACTGGCCGTTAACGAAGGGGATTGGGTAGAAAAGGGAGACTTCCTGCTCGAGCTGGATCGTGAGCGCTACCTGGCGGCGGTGGATCGCGCCCGGGCCGGTCTTTCCTCCACCAAAGCCGGGGCCCGGTTAGCCAAAGAAAATTTGATTAAAGCGGAAAAGGATTATCACCGCACCCAAAAGCTATTTGAAGGACAACTGGAATCCCAGTCTGCGATGGACGGCGCCCTTGCAGATTACCAAATCGCCAAAGCCCGTTACGAGAGCGCCCTGGATGATATCGAGCAAACCCGGGCTTCGCTTAAACAAGCCGAGGATGATCTTTCCAAAACCACCATTTACGCCCCGATGTCCGGCACTATCAGCGAATTAAACAAAGAAGAAGGCGAGATCGCGCTGGGATCGCAATTCCAGGAAGATGTGATTATGGTGATCTCCGATCTCTCCGGAATGGAAGCGCTGGTCAATGTAGACGAGAATGACATTGTCTCGGTAGCTATTGGCGACTCTGCCACGGTGGAAGTAGATGCGCTGCCGGATATTCTGTTGCATGGGGTGGTCACCGAAATTGCCAACAGCGCCCGCATCAGCGGGGCAGGCACCGCCGAGCAAAAAACCGAATTTGAAGTGAAGGTCGCCATTGCCGGGGTCATTTCTCCCGGGAACAGCGCCGGCGCTGCGGCCCAAAGAGAAACCCCGGTCAACAACGTTTCCAACCAGCTCCGGCCGGGGATGACCGCCAGCGCCGACATCATCACGGAGGTTAAGAAAGAGGCCCTGAGTATTCCTATCCAGAGCGTGGCCTTACGCACTATGGAACAATTACAGCAACCGTCGGAGGCCCGGAACGACAGCAGCGGTGAAGTCCTCGCCGAAGAAAAGCCGGCCCCGGAGTACCGGCCGGATAAAGACGGATTTGTGCAGGTGGTTTTTGTGGTCAAGAACGGCAGCGTGGAAGCCCGCCAGGTGACAACGGGTATCCAGAGCGACACTCACATCGAAATCCTGAAAGGCCTGAGTGAAGGCGATGAGATTGTCACCGGGAACTATCGCGCTATCAGCAAAGATCTCCAGAACGGCGCTCACGTGGTCATTCAAGACCAGGTCGCGGAGAACAACTAAACCGCCCGGCGAAAGGAGATTAAGATGGTAACCACTTATAAAATA
>JAJRYW010000584.1 GCA_024275555.1 Calditrichota bacterium
CTTCTTCTCGTAGCAGGCGCCTGCGTGGAACGTTCATTTCTGCAAAGTTCCGTTTTCAGTTTGCTCTCTATTCGGGAGGCAATTCTGTTAAAACAACGCTCAAACCCGGGGAGTTTTGCTTTCGCCGCACAGTCTTTTCTGCCGACAGATTTCTCGCCCATCCGGGGCTTCGAAATGACAACCGGGGACCCCACCTGTCAGTTTCACGACCGGACGGCGTTGCTGCGAATGAAGCGAAGCGCTCGATCCGCTGCCAATCCCGGGCAAGCCCCACTTTCTATTGAATTCTTTTGCCCATCTCCCCGTTGCCGCTTATATTAACCGTCCCAAAAGGTGAGGTAAAGGAGTGGCCGTTCAAGAAACTTCAGGATTGAAGACGCACCCCGCAGGCAGCGCATCCGTTTCTCAAATCGTTCCCAGTATTTCGGCCGGAATGGTAAACGGAATTCTGATTGTCATTTTTCAGAGCGCCTACGCAGCGATGATTTTTTCCGGCGACCTGTCCCCTTTCCTTTCCCGGGGGATCGGTTTCTTGCTTGGCGGCGCTTTCCTGATGGGGCTGACTGTCGCGATCACCAGTTCCTATCACTCCAACGTTACCGCCCCGCAGGACGCCTCTACCGCCATCATGGCTGTCATTGCCGCCACGATGGCCGGGAGCATGTCGACCCAGGAACCCCGGGTCGTTTTTATTTCCGTCCTGTTCGCTATGATGCTGACCACCCTAACCGCCGGGGTAGTGCTGATTACCCTGGGAACTTTCCGGCTGGGAAATTTAATCCGTTTTATCCCTTACCCGGTGGTCGGCGGTTTTTTGGCCGGCACCGGCTGGATTCTTATCAAAGGGGCACTGGGGATTATGTCCGGGCAAGCCATTTCCCTGGAGAATTGGATCAACCTGTTTTCGGGAAGCAGCCTCTTCAAATGGCTGCCGGGCCTGCTATTTGCTTTGATCCTCTTCGCGGCCCTGCGCCGTTTCCGCCATTTTTTAACCATGCCTATTGCCATTTTGCTGGCAATCATTCTCTTTTATACAGTACTGTTTCTTAGCGGCGTTTCTCCGGAGCAAGCCCGTCTGGAGGGCTGGCTTCTCTCTAAATTGGATGGCGGTATCAGCTGGCAGCCGCCCGTCCCGGCCGACCTGGCCCGGGTCAATTGGGGGGCAATTTTCCAGCAATCCGGGGAGTTGGTCACGGTGATTATCATCAGCGCCATCTCGCTGTTGCTCAACGCCAGCGGGTTGGAATTGGTAGCGCGCCAGGAAATCGACTTGAACCGCGAATTGCGTTCGGCCGGCCTGGCCAACCTGCTGGCCGGATGGCTGGGGAGTCCCGTCGGCTATATGTCGCTTAGCCTGACCGCCCTGAGCCATCGAATCGGCTCCCGCAGCCGTCTCTCCGGAATCGTTTCCGCCAGTCTGTGCGGCCTGACCCTGCTGGCCGGCCTGGGCATCTCCGCCTACTTTCCCCGCCCGCTATTAGGCGGTTTGCTGTTTTACCTGGGGCTTACTTTCCTGGTGGAGTGGCTCTACCACTCCTGGAAACGGCTCCCCCGGGCGGAATATTTGCTGGTCATCATCATCCTGTTGACCATTGCCGTACTGGGTTTCCTGCCCGGTATGTTCTTAGGGGTGTTAATCGCCGGAGCGTTGTTTGTGATCAACTACAGCCGCATCAATGTAGTGAAACATACCTTGAGCGGGGAGAATTACCGCAGCAATGTCGACCGGGCCCCGGAACAGCAACGCCAACTGGATCAGCGGGGCGGGCAGCTTTATATCCTGCAATTACAAGGCTACATCTTCTTTGGCACCGCCAACAACTTGCTGGATCAGGTCAAGCGACGCTTCCACGATCCCCAGCAGCCCTTACAACTGTTGGTGCTGGATTTTCGCCTGGTCAACGGCCTGGACTCCTCCGCCCTGAACAGTTTTGCCAAACTGATGCTCCTGGAAGAAACCCTGGGGTTCCGGGTCATCTTCAGCCACCTGTCCCCCAAGACAGAAGAGCTTTTCCGGGTTGGGGGCGTTTTGGATGAGGCCTCCGACCGGCTTTTCCCGGATCTGGATCGCGCGGTGGAGTGGTGCGAGAATCAAATCCTGGCCTTAAGCTCAGAGCAGATTAGCGCTCCCCCGGAGGCGCCGTTATCCAAATTTTTTTCATCGCTGTTCCGGGAACCGGCCGCCCCGCCCCTGCTCTCCCTGCCGGAGTTCCTTAACCGCCTGAACAGCTACCTGACCCATCGCGCCTATCCGCGCGGGGAATATATTATCCGCCAGGGCGCCCCGCCCAGCGGTCTTTATTTTATCGAAGCCGGGCAGGTAACCGCCCAATTGGAGCAGGAAGACAGCCCGCCGCTGCGGCTACGAACCATGAACGCCGGAACCGTGGTTGGAGAGTTAGGCGTTTATTTAGGGACGCCCGCCAGCGCCGCCGTGGTGGCAGAGGGGGACTGTCAGATCTATTTCTTGTCCCTGGAACAATTAAACCGCATGGAACAGGAGGCCCCCAAGATGGCCGGAATGATTCATAAATTTATGATCCGCATTTTAGGCGAACGGCTGATCAACAGCAATAAGACCATTCGAGCCTTGCTCAGTTAATCCGCCGCCCGAGATCATGAAAATACACAGCAACATTTTTCTGTTGACCGGCGAATGGCAGGACGAGGGAAATCGCTGCATTCTCCGCTACTATGGCGTCTCTGAAGAACACGGCCCCATTGAAATTCTCTTTGATGACCAGCAGCCGGTTTTTTTCATTACCCGGGGCGCTCAACTGCCGGCCCGCTACACCCACCTGCGTCGCAAACCGCTTACTCTGCGTAATTTTGATTTCCTGGAGGTAGACGCCCTCTACTTCCCGACCCAAAAGGCCTTGCTGAGCGCCGCCAAAGATTTGCAGAAAAACGGCATTCCCTGTTATGAGGCCGACCTGCGCCCGGAACGGCGCTACTTGATGGAGCGTTACATCAACGCCCAGGCGGAAATATCCGGGGAGGCCCGGCAACACGCCCGACTCATGACGGTGCGAAATCCCCGGATGAAGCCCGCCATTTTCACACCGACCCTGAAGAGCGCCTCGCTTGATATCGAGATTGGGGTGGAGAGCAATCGCCTCTACTCCATCGGCGTCGAGGTGCGGCAGGGCAAGCAGAAGCACAACGAAAAGGTGTTTATGCTGGGCGACGCCCATCCCAACGCCCCGGCGTACCTGAGCTTTTATGCGGATGAACGATCGCTGCTGAAGGCTTTCCTGGAATGGTGGCAATCCGCCGATCCGGATGTGCTCATCGGCTGGCAGGTCATCAACTTTGATTTGCGGTTTTTGCAGCAAAAGTGCCGCGACCTGGGCGTCTTGTTTACGCTGGGGCGCGCCAATCGTCTGGCCTCGCTCTATAAACAGTCCGGAGGCGGTTTACATGCCGATATTCCCGGGCGAGTGGTGCTGGACGGACCGGCCAGCCTGCGCCGGGCTTTTTATACCTTTGAAGAATATTCGCTGGAATTTGTGGCGCAACAGCTCCTGGGGGTGGGCAAAACCATCACCCCGGGCCAGGATAAAATTCAGGAAATCGAATCCTACTTCGAGCAGGATAAAATTAAGCTGGCCGAGTATAATTTACAGGATTGCCGGCTGGTAAGCGATATTTTCCAAACCACGGGCCTGATCGATCTGTACCTGAAGCGCTCCCAAATTTCCGGTTTGCTGCTGAACCAGGTCGGCATGTCCGTGGCCGCCTTTGACCACTTTTACCTGCCCCGGCTGCACCGCAAGGGGTTTGTGGCCGTCAACACCCGGGATGTGAAACCGGAAGGCCAGGCGCCCGGCGGCTATGTGATGGAGCCTGCCCCGGGGATTTATGAGCACGTGGCAGTGCTGGATTTTAAGAGTCTGTATCCCAGCATTATCCGCACTTTTTGCATCGATCCGCTATCGCGGCTGATGGCCTCCAAAGACCCCATCGAGACGCCTACCGGCTTCCGTTTTTCGGCAACGGAACACATCCTGCCGGCATTTATCGGCGACCTGATGGCCCAGCGCGCCGAGGCAAAACAACAGGGAGACAGCCGCCTCAGCCAGGCTATCAAAATCTTAATGAACAGTTTCTATGGCGTAATGGGCTCCCACGGATGCCGGTTCTATCATCCCGACCTGCCGGCCGCCATCACCTCCACCGGGCAGTGGCTATTGAAGGAGTGCCGGCGCTATTTGGAAGAGAAGGGCTACCAGGTGCTCTACGGCGACACCGATTCACTATTTGTGCAACTCCCCACCCCGGACGACCAGGGCGCAAATTTGGCCGAACTGCTCAACGACCACATAACCGAAAAGCTGGCGGAATTCCGGGTAACTTCACACCTGGAAATCGAATACGAAAAGCTGTACCACAAATTTGTCTTGCCCCTGGCCCGCAGTTCTTCCGGGGGGGCGCGGAAACGCTATGTCGGTTTAATCGGAGATGTGCAGAACCCGCAATTGGAGTTGGTGGGCATGGAATATGTGCGCTCCGACTGGACCCAGTTGGCCAAAGATTTTCAGTATGAATTGTATTTGCGGGTGCTGACCGGCCAGCCCTACCGGGAGTGGATATGCGGGATGGTAAAACAACTGCTGAAGGGCGAATTGGATCAGAAACTGGTCTACCACAAGCGCCTGCGGAAACCCGTGGATGAATATACCCGGCATGTTTCTCCCCAGGTGCGGGCCGCCCGGATGCTGGGGAAACCGGTGCGCCGCGTATCTTATCTGCAAACCGTGCAGGGAGCTACACCCCTGGAGCTTCATCCCACCAATATTGATTACCAGCATTATATCGACAAACAGCTCCGGCCGGTTGCCGACGCCCTGTTGGGATTGCTGAACACCTCGTTTGATGAGATTGTCTACTCCGGGCAGTTGTCGTTGTTCTGAACGGAGATCGTCGAAGCCAATCAACCGAAATGAAAAAAGGGCCTGCCAAGCGGCAGGCCCTTTTTTCAAGAAGAGTTTTCCCTATCGCAGTAATTTTGCCAGGATAATTCCCAGGATCAGCCAGACCGGGATGGAGAACAGCAGCGCCCAGACAAACCCCTGGATGGTGCTGAGCCGGTCGCGCAGGTTTTTCTTCTCAAAAGAACGCTCGATGCGCAGTTTTACATCTTCCATGTGGAATGGTTTGGTGATGTAATCATAGGCGCCTTTTTTAATGGCTTCCACAGCGGTCTCGATTGACGGATAACCGGTGATCATCAAAAAGATGACGTCTTTATCCCGCTCCCGGACTTTTTTGAGCAACTCCAGACCGTCAATTGTGGGCATAAGCAGGTCGGAAACCACTAAATCAAAGGCTCCCGGTTCAAACTTGTTCAAGGCATCTTCGCCGTCGTGTGCGGTGACCACTTCGTATCCAAGTGTATCAAGGTAGCTGGAGAGCACCTCGCGAATATTCTCTTCATCATCTACCACCATCACCCGTCCGATTTTCTTCATCTTTCCTCCTCAGTGAAAAAGCAGACTTGGACCGAAAACTTAGAAATAATTTTTAATATTATCAACTACTTCTTGCATGATTTTACAAATAAATAAATAGTCGCGATAATATGAGCATTATCGACAAACCGCTACAGGGAATAAGGCTCTATTTAACCTGGGTTTTTTCTATAATTCGTGACCATCGACAGATAATCAGGAAACTGTATCATAGAAATATTGTTGTCAGCATTCCACGACAGGGAGGAAAAAACCGGTTCACATTGTAGCGCAACAATCCGTCAGGTTCAAACCTTCCCGCCGCCCGCAGATGTTTCTCCGGAAGCAATCCGCAACCGAATTGAAAATTGAGTTGCAGCAAGAGGGCTTGGAGGGCCGCATCTTATTCAACGACCAGGGCTTTTATGGCAGAATAATTTTGAGCGACGGCTTCGCCGGCATGGAGCCAGTATCGCAATACTTCCTGGGCCTGGCGCTCATTCAGATGAGGAAATTGTTCCAGGATGCGCGGAACAGCGACAAATAAATTATTGATGGTTGACGACGATTGCTCGCTTAAAAAATTGATTAATTCGTCATCGATAAACCTGGGGCGGTACATAATATTTCTCCGATCAATTATAAAGATGTTTTTTAATAGTATCGTCCCAAAGCAAAGACCCTTTAGTTTTAAGGGGTTGGCCCTGCACTGCGCCGGTCTTCCCGCCTCGATTGCCGGTTTAATTTGTTCGAGCAAATATTGCCATTTCGCTGATTTTTACTGATAACTGATGTTACGCGCTTATCGGTTTTTTGCGGTTGAGTCACAGGGAACTCCGAGAAACGATTAAATATAAAGCTCTGTCTAACTAAATGTTATTATTGTCATTATTGAGACGTGAATTAGTTTCCGAAAAGATGAAATGTATTTGTGTCGTTGCCTTCATGCCATAGTAATGTCCCCCCTTAATCCCTCCCGGCTGGCCGGTTTCCCTCCCCGGTTTCGGGGAGGGCCGGGGTGGGGAAATTTCACTTGATAACTGTCCGGCTACACAAATACGCCCAATTTAATTGTCCCGCTGTGGGAAACTCGCTCATCATATTTAAACAATTTCATTTTCATACTAATTCACGGGTCTATAAGAATCTCTGCAGCTCTGCGGCAAATTGCGTAACATGAGCTGATAAATTGAAATCGTTCTTGGAATGTCAACGCCGGAATAGTATATTTTTGTATACCATTTAACCCGGAGGTCTTTATGCGTATTGGGATATTCATGATTTGTATGTCGCTGCTAATCAGTGCAGCAGCAATCGGGCAAAGCGACAGCCCGGATAAATCCGTGGAGATGCCGGCGCCCCCGCCTCCCATTGAAGATGAGATTTTGTCCTCGATGGTCGGCGAATGGGAAGGCTGGACAAAATCGCCCATGGGAGAATCTAAGGACTGGATGAAGTGCCGCATGGATTTAAACGGCCAGTTTTTGCTGATGGAGTTTAAGGCGGTACTTCCCGGCGGGGCCCCATACCAGGGGAAAGGATTGTTGACTTACGGAGAAGACGGTAAAGTGATCGGCTATTGGTTTGATTCCTGGCGCTCGGTTTCCCAGGGGGTTGGCCATGTGGAGGGCAATAAAACCATCGTGAATTGGTCGAGTTCGATGGGCAATCAAACCCGGATCACCGAGATGGCCGGGCCGGATAAGATGAAAACGATCATCAAAATGACCGGGCCGGACGGCAAGCCGGCCGAAGGCTATGGCGAAATGATGCGGATCAAATAGCGCCGGACAGGCTGACCCGCCGGAATACCGGATCAGCCTGTTTTTTTCCTCTCCCCCACTCCCCTATTTTACCAAGATGCTCTGGCAAAATCATGCTTCCAGGTGTATATTAGCGCTGTTTTTAAAACGGAGTTATTCATATACACCGAATCATACCGATGAAACGAGAAGCCATGAAACAATTTTACTGCGGATTATTTTTGCTGCTCCTCAGCTTCTCCACCGGGCTGCTCGCACAACCCCATTATATCGTCACCATCCATCCCCTGGGCGAAATACTGAGGCAGGTTGCGGGAGAACGGGCCGAGGTGGAGGTCTTGTTGCCCCCGGGGGCCTCGCCGCACACTTACGAGTTAAAGCCTTCCCAACTCAGGGAAGTACAGCACGCCGCCGCGCTCTTTTACGGGGCAGAGAATTTAGATAGCTGGTCGGGCAAATTCGACAATATCGAGCGGATCAGTTTTATGGAATTGCTGCCGGACAGCCTGCGTCTGCCCATCATGGCGCAGTTTGGCAGCCGCGCCGGAACCCGGCTGGGCAGCGATCCTCACTTTTGGATGGACCCCATGGCGACGGCGGCGCTGCTTCCCAATCTGGTGAAAACGCTTACCCGCTTAGATCCCGAGGGAGAACAGGCATACCGCGGCAACGCCCGGCTCTTTTTGCTCAACCTGGTGCAACTCAACCGCCGGATTGAAGAAATGCTTGAGCCGGTCCGGCGCCGCAAAGTGCTGCTTTCTCACCCGTTTTTCCAATATTTTCTGAAGCGTTACCGGATCGACTCAATCGGCATTATCGAGCCGGCGCCGGGAGCCGAACCAACCGCCAAAGAACTCGCCGTGATTATCGCCCGTTGCCGGGAAGAAAAGGTCGTCGCAGTGCTGACCCATGCCCAGCACTCGGATCGGCCGCCCCAGCTTATCGCAGAATCGACCGGGGCGACGCTGGTAAAATTAGACCCCTTAGGCGCCCGGGGCGAGACCTACCCGGAACTGCTCTTGAAAAATGCGCAACGACTGCTGGAGGCCCTTCAGTGAAGCAGTTTAGTGTCGAGGTGGAGCATCTCACGGTGGCTTTTAGCAGCAGCTATGTTGCCCTGGAAGATGTGACGTTAAAGATCAAATCCGGTGCGTTCATTTCTATTTTAGGTCCAAACGGCGCCGGGAAGTCCACTTTTGCCAAAGCCTTGCTGGGGTTGATCAAGCCAACCTCCGGCAGCGTGAGGCTCTTTTCTCAACCGGCGGAAAAGGTTAATCCCATCCTGATCGGTTATGTGCCCCAGGTAAAAACGATGGATCGCCGCTTTCCGGCGCGGTCGATCGAGCTGGTGCTGACCGGCATTACCCGTCGCTGGCCCTGGGGTTCCGGCGGCAGCGCTTACCGGAAAGCTTGCCAGGCGCTGGAACAGGTGGGGGCGTCGCATCTGGCTCAAAAACCCCTGGGGACGCTCTCCGGCGGGGAACTCCAGCGGGTATACCTGGCCAGAAGCTTTGTCCGCAATCCCCGGCTGATTATCTTAGACGAGCCCGCGGCGGGCATCGATGCGGTGGGGGAAGCGGACATTTATCGCCTCCTGGAGAATTATCAGAAAGACTCCGGGGCGACTGTAATTTTGATTACCCATGACTGGCAGGTGGCAGCTCATCATTCCAGCAAGGTGCTGCTGCTCAACCGCCGCCGGATTTGTTTTGACGCGCCGGAAAAAGTGCTGACGGAGAAACATCTTGGGATAGCCTTCGGGCATATTGGCC
>JAJRYW010000585.1 GCA_024275555.1 Calditrichota bacterium
AGATTCTCGGTGATAATCATGGTTAAACTCGATTTTTATGTTGTATGATAAAACTTTGAGAAGTTCGCAGAATTTGGTTTTTATGAAATTCTTCACTGCCAGCAAGATAAGATTCTTAAAATGAAAATGTCAAGCCGCAAACGTAAACAAAACTTCCGCTCTTTTGAGTAGCGAAACAGGAGGACCGGGAGAAATAGCAACCGAAACAAGGCGGCAATATGTGAGACAGAACGCCGTTCGAGGGTCCTTGAAGCTGTGAAGCAAAATACTCAAATAAACATTCGACTTCTCCGCCCGAAATAGCTTAAATTGAATCTCCAGGTGGAAACTCAATTCTCAGGTGAATACCATCGCTATCCGGAAGATATAAATGAATCCTGCATTCTATCTTCGGCAAAGCTGCCAGGTGCGCTATTGTTCGCCCGCCCCACTCGTATGTAAATAGTACGCTCTTCGCTTGACATCGGAACAAGGCAACAAAAAAAAACAAGGTAACATCGCAGTCGTCGGGATTGGCAAGCTTCCCGAATAGCAATCCGGAATAACGTAATAAACAATTGCCGGAATCTGTATGTAAATGCCGGATAGGCGGAGGAAATTATGTGGATGGTTCTGTTTGTTTTATCGGCGTTATTTGCCGCACTGGATCAGGTAAACCGGTTCCCCGAACGCTTCCGGGAATACATCCGGCTTCCTGAGTGGGTCTATTTCTGGAAAAGCGGAATAAAACTGCCCTGGCCGCTGGATTACCCGGTAAGCGCCTCTAAAACCTACCAGGGCGCGAAAGTGTGGTTAATCTCGATGGCGTGGTGGTTGGCGCCGTCATTACCCTGGTATGAGTACCTGCTCTGGATGATTGTGTGGTGGGTTGTACTGAGAAATGTTCTCTTACATAAAATTTTAACCAACGACCCGCACTGGCCGAAGTAGGAAGTTGAAAAAATGGCGGACCGTTTTGATATTCGTCAGAGTTCCGATCCGCCTGCTGCCTGAAACAGGGTCTTCCTCTCCTGCGCTGCAAAACGCTGCGAAACAGGTATAGCGGCATATTTCGACCCGTTCCGCAACGCTGTTAAAACTTACAATCATCCCGGGAACGTCGGGAAAACGCTACCGGTCGTAATAGCGATTCAGCAGCATATCGACCGTCGACATATACTCGAATGGATTTTTGTCATCCCATTGAATGGCGTTCAGGGTTGTTTTCCCGTCAGGCTTCACATAAAAGCGAAATTCCCAAATCAGCGGCGCCCCTTCATGATACGATAAATAGGTTAAGCGAAAATAACGGTCGCTTCCCGGCAAATAGCTTTCATCGATCAGATCGTATCCGTCAAGTTCCCCGTAGGAGCTTGCCGGCGGACTGATCATGACAATATCAAGTTGCGATTTAAACTCGTTTATCTTTTGTACCCGGGTCGAGGCGTCCCAGGTATATCCTACCTGATCGGTGATCCATTCGGCAATCTTTTGAGATTTTCCCGCCTCGAGGTCAGCAAACAGATTATCCACCATTTCCCGGGCGGATTTCAGCGATTCCGGTTTAGGAGGTTTAATAAGCGGAACAAATTGCTGATTCTGGGCAAAAATAGGCAAAATCATTAGTACAACAATCAGGATGACTGATCTGAACATATTTGTTCTCCTCTCTTGTTTGGAAGTGATTCACAAACTATGCTGATAAAACTTTATCACTTGAGTAAGGCCGTTTTTCCCCGTGTAGACAATCAGAATCTGCCGTATTGGCAATTAATTGCCGGGTAATGGTGATGCCTGCTGTTGGCTTGTTCAAAAATTGAATTCAATTTACCCCGGGGCAGGCAGATAATCAATGACGGCTAAAAAAATATTCAAGCGCTCCCGGTTTTCTTTGGTGAGCGTATCCTGCTGAGGCGAATCATAAATCTGATGGATTACAGCAAGAATCGACTCCGAATTTCCGGCGGCGGAAGCGGGCAGGACTCATACTTGCCGAACCAACGGTATCTTCGCGCAGCAATAAAACGATAGATCCAATCCCGCAGAGGGCGGGGGAGAACCGAAGCAAATCGTACATTTTCCAGACCCCCCCGAGAGCGGCAACAGCAATCAGAACAGCGTCTGATTCGGTGAACATTGTTTGCTTAGCCGAATGCCGGACAACCAGGACTACCGTGTTCATCTGCTCGCGGTCGGGAACGGCATATTGCTGCGCCGTTTCCCCCTGCAAGGGAGCAAATTGGAAATTGCCCCGGGAATCCCGGCGAATAATAAAGTGAACCAGCCCGTTGCAGAGCGCACAAACTCCGTCATACAAAAGCAGGTAATTCCCGGGAGTATTCCGGTCTGTCTGGCCTATAACGATTGTCCTGAAGGCTGGTTCGCGGTTTTTAGAAAGCAAATGTCGCAAGAAATTGCCATGCATAATACCGATCCGCCCCTGGTACAGCAAGCCAAAAATACATTGTTTGGGCATCGTAAAAAATATCCGGTTTTGCTATAATGGCTATTGTCTAAAAGGATTTAGATGTGTATTTTCACAACTTGTTTTACGGGAGAGAGCAAGGGGAGGGATTAACTGTTGACCTGTTCCACCATTTAAATCGGAGGCTTGTATGGATCAGAAGGAGTTTAAGCCCTACGTTCCTGCTGAGAAATCGATGAAAGAGATGACGATTCGGGCAGTGGTGTTGGGTGTGATAATGGCCGTGGTATTAGGCACCGCCAATGCCTACGTGGGTATGAAAGCCGGATTAACCGTCTCGGCCATCTTCCCGGCCGCCGTGGTTGCCATGGCGGCGTTGCGGATGTTCCGCGGCACCATTCTGGAAGAGAACATCGCCCGCACCACCGCCTCAGTGGGCGAGGCGCTGGTTGCCGGGGCAATATTTACCATCCCCGCCTTTATTATTACCGGGGTGTGGGACGAGTTAGATTATTTCAAAAGCAGTATGATCATGCTGATCGGCGGGTTATTAGGGGTGCTCTTCGTCACCATCCTGAGGCGCTCCCTGGTGGAGGAATCCGATTTGCCTTTTCCGGAAAGCGTTGCCGCGGCGGAGATTGTCAAGGCCGGGCAGGGCGGCCAAACCGGCGCCAAGTACGTCTTTGGCAGTATGGCTATCGCGGCAATCTGGGAATTCTTCAAAAACCCCAACGGGGTCCAGTTTGTGCGCGATTCGGCAAAAACCTTTGTAAGCATGGCCGATTCCAAAATCCAGATATTGGGAGAAAAGATCAGCTACAAAGGCGGATTCATCTTTGAGTCTCCGGCGGCTTCGCCGGCGCTGATCGGGGTCGGCTTCATCGTGGGCATGCGCGTTTCGGCGGTGCTCTTTGCCGGGGCGATAATGGGCTGGCTGTTCCTGGTTCCGGCGGCGCTCTTTTTAAATCCTGGTTTAGCAGACATGGTTGCCGGCGGGCATAGCTGGCTGGATATGGCCGAAGAAGTCTGGTTCCGGCAAATTCGCCCCCTGGCAGTAGGAACCATGATCGTGGCCGCATTTTACACCCTTTACAACATGCGCAACGCCCTGTTTACCGGAATGCGCAAAGCTTTTACCGATATTTCCAAAGCCAAGGAATCAACTGAAGAGGTAAGCCGCCTCAATATCGACCTGGATTTTAAAAAAGTTATCAGCGCCATTGCCCTGATGGCCATTCCCCTGTTTCTGCTCTACTGGAAATTCAGCGACTCCATCGGCGGCTCGATAGGATTGACTGTTTTGATGATTATCCTCGGCTTTCTCTTTGCCGCGGTGGCCGGTTACCTGGTCGGTGTGGTGGGAAGCTCCAACAACCCCATCAGCGGCCTCACCTTGTCGGCGCTGCTGATTGCTGCGTTGATGATGGTCTTTATCGGCGTAACCGGCAACGCCGGGATTGCCGCGGTGCTGGGGGTTGCCGGGGTGGTGTGCTGCGCCGCCGGTATTTCCGGGGACATGATGCAGGACCTCAAGGTCGGCTACCTGTTGGGCGGCACTCCCTGGAAAATGGAAATGTCGGAAATTATCGGGGTGATTATCGCCTCCCTGGTGCTGGTTTTTCCCATGCAGTGGATGCACAACGCCTACGTGATCGGTTCGGCGAATCTTCCCGCTCCCCAGGCCGGGCTGATGGCCCTGATGGCCAAAGGAATTGTCGGCGGCGAAATGGCCTGGCCGCTGGTCGTCGCCGGGATGTTTCTGGCAGTCAGCCTGATCCTGGTCAAAGCGCCTTCTCCCATGCTCATTGCCGTGGGGATGTACCTGCCCTTCAGTTCCACCGCAGCCATGTTTGTCGGTGGAATTATCAAATGGGTGTTGGAGAAGACGATGGACAAGCAAGGCGCATCCGAAGCGGAGAAAAACAATGCCGAGAATGCCGGCGTGCTGCTCTCCTCGGGATTGATTGCCGGGGAAGCGCTGATGGCCGTGGTGCTGGCGATTGTCTACGGTATCGTCAATTATCAGGAACTGGATTTTAGTTTCCGAAGCTACGGTCTGGAAAATCCCAGCGCCTTATTGGGGCTGATCGGCTTTGCCGGAATGTTCTACCTGCTGGTAACCATACCAATGAAAGTAGCCCGGAAGCAAAAATAAGCAGCGCCGGTTTCTGCAAAAATCCCCGCCACATGCGGGGATTTTTGTGGGCGCTTGCACACCTGTTTTAAATGAACCGGCGCGAACTTCATTTTTAAATTTGAAAAATATGCGTATGATCATATATTCCATATCTTGTGTGAAATTATAACAAGGAACACATCTTAACCAATTCATTCTGTACCAATTAAAGGAGGCGCTATGTTTAAGGGACATCCCAGGGGCCTGCCGGTCCTGTTTTTTACCGAGATGTGGGAACGTTTCGGCTTCTATCTCATGCTGGGGATTTTTTATCTTTATATGACTGACACGGCGAAAGGAGGTCTGGGTTTCGACAACGCCAAAGCGACGGATATTGTGGGAACCTACCTGGCCCTGGTCTATTTAACTCCCTTCTTAGGAGGGCTTTTAGCAGACCGCTTCTTGGGATATCGCAGGTCCATTACCATCGGCGGAATACTGATGGGAGTCGGTTACCTGGGATTAAGTATTCCCGGGGAAACCTTCCTCTGGCCGGCTCTATTCCTGATTATATTCGGCAACGGTTTTTTTAAGCCGAACATTTCCACCCTGGTCGGTAATATGTACGATAAAAAAGAATACGCCCCCAACAAAGATTCCGGCTACAACATTTTTTACATGGGCATTAATATCGGGGCGTTTGTCTGTAACTTTGTAGCTGCTTACCTGCGCAACCATTATGGTTGGGGATACGCCTTTGCCGCTGCCGGGATTGGCATGTTTATCGGGGTGATCTGGTTCCTGGCCGGGCAAAAACATACCGCCGAAGCGGATGTTATGAAACCGGCCAACCCGGAAGATATGCCGCTGAGCAAAATTACCGCCACGGTATTTTTACCCCTGATCGTCTTCGGATTCCTCGGTTTCTTTATACCGACCATGCTCTTTGGGAACCCCATCTTTGGTTCCCAGTCCAACGACGCCTTCCTGTTTGCCAGTGTTCCGGTAGCCTTTTTCTATTTCACGCTGTGGCTGCGGGCAAATCAGAAAGATAAAGAACCCATTGCCGCGCTGCTCTCCATCTTTGCGGTCGTGATCATTTTCTGGGCCATATTCCACCAAAACGGCACCGCCCTTACCTTGTGGGCCAACAATTACACCGATCGCTCCATGCCGACCGTGCTGGAAAAACCGGCCGGTGTACTGGGAATGGTGCAAGAGGTAACCACGGAAGAACAAGTTGTTCCCAAATTAGATATGCACGGCAATCCCATCACCAATGAAAACGGGCAGGTGATTACCGAACAGGGGGTGGATATCTACCTGCGCAATTTGCCGAAGAGCAAATGGCCGCCGGAGGGGGCCTCGCTGAAACTTATTTCCACGGAAATATTTCAATCGGTAAACCCCTTCTTTGTAGTGCTTTTAACCCCCCTGGTGGTGGGTTTCTTCAGCTGGCTGCGCCGGCGCGGTAAGGAGCCTTCCACGCCGGCAAAAATCGGTTGGGGGCTGTTCATCACCGGCCTCTCCATGGTGATTATGATCGGGGCGGTGTTTGCCTCCCAAAACGGATTGGAGAAGAGCTCCCCGCTCTGGTTGATTGTCATGTACGGGGTGATTACCGTGGGCGAATTATTCCTCAGCCCGATGGGACTCTCCCTGGTCTCCAAACTCAGCCCCGTCCGCCTTACCTCATTGATGATGGGCGGCTGGTTCCTCTCCACCTCGATCGGCAACAAACTTTCCGGGGCTATTGCGGGG
>JAJRYW010000586.1 GCA_024275555.1 Calditrichota bacterium
CATGCAATAGTAATGCCCCCCTTAATCCCTCCCGGCCAGCCGGGAGGGAAACCGGCCTCCCTCCCCGATTTCGGGGAGGGCTGGGGTGGGGAAATATCATGGGAAACCCGTTCATCACATTCAAACAATTTCATTTTCATACTAATTCACGGGTCTATATATAAGCCACTGATTTACAGTAGAGTAGAAAAGGCGTCCGGTAACAATTTCCTCCACAATTTGTGCAATCCCGGTGAAACGGTTATATTCCGGAATTATTTTGAGCGCTGTGCCTCTCGGAGTGCTCTGAATATGAATCCGAAACCGGGATGAGTCTATGTTCGAACAACCCTTGATATCCACCGAACAGACCTGGGCGCTCTGGGCAGTCTTGCTGATTGTCGCCGCGTTTGGGTTGTGGGCCGAGCGAACCAAAATCGGCAGCCGCCTCTCCGCAGCGGTGATTGCCATCCTGGGTACGTTTGTGCTCTCCAATCTTTCCATTATCCCCGCTTCCGCGCCGGTGTACGACTCCGTGTGGTCCTACCTGGTGCCGCTGGCCATCCCGCTGCTGCTTTTTAAGGCCGATTTAAAGCGCATCCTCCGGGAAGCCGGCCCTACCTTGATTGCCTTCGGATTCGGGGCAATTGGCACGGTGATCGGCACGATTGTAGCCTACCAGGTGATTCCCCTGGGAGAGCACGGCTGGCAGTTGGCCGCGATTTTTTGCTCCACCTACATCGGCGGTTCGATGAACTTTGTCGCCGCCGCCGAGGCGGTGCAACTGAAAAACAGCGATATGCTGGCGGCTGGCGTGGCGGCGGATAACCTGATCATGACCGTCTACTTTCTGCTTCTTTTTGCTATCCCCTCCATCCGGTGGTTTCTGAAGCGTTTTCGCCATGAGCCGGAACAGTTGGCCGGGGAGGCCGTTTCCGCGGCTGCGGCGGCCAATCCCGGCCGGGAGATCGATGTGCTCAGCATGGCCAAAGCCCTGGCCATCGGGTTAACCATTTGCGCGGTTGGCTTCGCCCTTTCCGATCTGACCGGGATTCGCGGCAGCGGCATTTTGATTATCACCGCCTTGATGGTTTTCCTGGCCACGCTGTTCCCTAAATTTTTCGGCGCCATCCCCGGGGCGGATCAATTAGGCGTATTGCTGATGCAGATTTTCTTTGCCGCTATCGGGGCCAGCGCCAATATTTTTGTGGTGCTGAAAGTCGGGGCAGTTCTGTTTGTGTTTGCCGCCCTGATCTTACTGGTGCACCTGGTTTTCCTGCTCAGCGCCGGCAAGCTTCTCAAACTGGATTTGGCGGAAATGGTGATCGCCTCCAACGCCAACATGGGCGGCCCCACCACCGCGGCCGCCATGGCCGTGGCGCGAAAGTGGGACGCCCTGGTCATCCCGGCTATTTTATGCGGCACGCTGGGGTATGCCGTAGCAACCTTCATCGGCGTGGGCGTGGGCTACTGGCTGAAATAACCACCTTAACTCTGTCCCTCATTCCAGGGCGCCCGCCCTGGAATGCCAACCCTGAGGTTCCGCCTCCTTTCAGCTAATTTTCCCCCTTCAAAACTCAAAATCCCATTTGTGATATTTGTCATATTTGTCATACCAGCTTTGGCGGTAGAATAACTAAACTGTTTTCAGCAATGAGACTGAAATTTCCTGCTCTCAAGCGCGTGTTAGAGGCCCAAACGATGTGAATCGCAATCACCCAATCACCCAATCACCCAATAATTTCCCATGCCCCGCCGGTGCAAAATGGGTACATTTAAGAGAAAATGACCATGTCATGCCGGACATGCCTGCCCCTACGGGGATCCGGCATCTCCGCCTCCCGTGCACCACGGCGCATCCGGCATGCCCACGCGGGGGCCCTGAATTAAATTCAGGGCGACAAGCTTCCCAAAACCCCAAAACCAGGATAACACCATGAACGCTCTAAAAACCATCTTACTGCTCACCCTCCTGGCCTTGCTGACCAACTGCTCCTGCTCTAAAAACAGTACCGAACCGCCCAGCGGCCCGGATAC
>JAJRYW010000587.1 GCA_024275555.1 Calditrichota bacterium
CAATCCCGGAAGAGAGCAGGCTGACCGCCTTTTCTCCGCTGCCCACCGGCAGTCCCCGCAAGCCGGGTTCGCGCCGGCAATAGACCACCGCCACATCATCAAAAATTTCGATAAAGCAGGTCGTTTCGGCGTGATTTAAATCCACCCGCGCCCCGCTTTGGGCCTGGATCAGCGCGCCGATCCGGGCGTTCAATTCTCCCGATCCTACCGGAAAGCTCTTTTGCACCCGGCGGGTCGCCACCCGGAATGACTGGAACTGAAGTTCCCCCATCTGCCGGCAGGCAGATTCGGTGATCGAGGCCTCGTCCTGCTCCAGCATCTCTGCCAGGGCAAAGTTAGCCAACCCTACTACTTTGCTCAGCCGCCGGGAGATCAGCACCCAATCAAACTCTTTGGGGAGATAGAGAATAAATCGCCCGAACATGCGCTTGACCTGCGCCGGGAATAAATCACTCAATACAATTTTTATATTCTCAACCAATTGCATTTCAAACGACTTGCGATTGCCGCTCTTTAGCCCGATTTCGGAATAGTGCAAAATGACGCAGTAGGAGATGGTTGGATTTACAGGTAGTTTCAAGAATGACTCCAAATATATTTATTAACTTATGTTATCCAGCTTTATGTTCTTGTCATTTCACCGCTATGCGGTTTGGTAATTTATTGATTTTGTTTCTACTATAAACATCACACCGCTAACGCGGTTGGCAGAACATTCCTTTACTGGCCGGTATTCTATGCGATGAGATATATATTAACCGCGGAGCGGTGCAATGTCTATAGAAATTGTAAAGTGCAAACAATATTTAACCACATCGCGGGACATGCAAAAAGAGATAATGTAAAAATCAATAACTAGTCCCGGCAGTTCTGTCTCTTACGATATAGCAGCAAGCCAGGGAAATACTAATACATCTTAAAGCGACAGGCAAGTATATAGCCGGGAAATAAATATGGGTAGTGTTATCAATTTCTGCCCTCATTCCGAAACAACTCGGTCTATAAATCCTTTGCGATCCTGGCGTCTTGGCGGCAAAACAAATTTTACACAGAGTGCCCCTTTGCATTTCTCAGATTTGTTTTTTGATTTTCCGGGAAAGCAACCTAAATTTGCCTCTCTTTTTAACCCCGGGTGCACATTAACGTTCAATGATGAGGAAGTTTGATGCTCAAGCCGTTTCGCCAGTTTATGGAAGGGTTGATTGATTACGCCGGGCTGTTTCCCCCGGCCACGTTAACGATGGATAAGGCCATCCGCAATTACGCTAAATTCCGCCAGAGCAGCGAGGCCTGGATGTTGGGCCGGTTCATCTGTCCGGCAACCAGATTATCCGAATTAGAACCGTATAAAGCCATCCTTTTCCCGAACGGGGAGTCCTGGCGTTTCTCCGTACTGGGCAAAGGCGGGGCCACCGAAAAAGAGTTTCTGAAAAACCTGCGTGAAGACCTGATGAACATATCGGCCTTTAAAGAATTCCAGGGCGAGCGGGTGATTGTGGACGCTTTTGAAGTGCGCCTCCCCCAGAAGTTGATCGCCTCGGGAACCTCGGCGGAAATTGCCCGGTTCCTGAACCGCGTTGCCGAGGTGATTGAACAGGAGGGCCCCCCGGAACTCACCGTTGCCTACGAGGGCGGATTCCCGGAGAACTGGCCGAGCCGCATCGGCGTGCAGGTGATGGGCCTGGCCGAGCACAACCGCTACATCAGCGGTTCGGGGAGTTTCCGGCATTATCAGCCGGCGCTCTATAAAATTCGCTGCGGGGGGGTGGAAGCTCATCACTATCCCACGCCGGAACAAGTTGCCCGGGTGCTGCTAAGCTGCTTAACCCATCACCAGGCCTTTAAAGCAACTGCCGGATTACACCACCCGGTGCGCCATTTCAACAGGAGCGCCGGCGTCAAGATGCACGGTTTTCTGAATGTCTTTGGCGCCGCCATCATTGCCCTTGCGCATAATTTAGAGTATGAACAAATTCTGGAAATCATTCTTGATTAAGACCCAACCAACTTTCTGTTCACCACCCGCGCTTTTGCCTGGCGGAACCTGCGCGCTTCTACAGCAGAGGTTGAAAAAGCACGCCGGGAAATTGCCCGGAGTTTTGGCAGTTGCAGTTTTGATGAACCGCGTCAGGATTTACAAAAATTGAACTGGCTGTAACCTACCCCTGTCATTTCCCATGGGTTTCTTTTGAGTAGAAAAACCGGATCCATTAAAAATCGAGGAAATAACATGCCCGCATCAACTAACGATCCCAATCTGCGTTCATTTATAGAGACCACGCCCGATTCGCATTTTCCCATTCAGAATTTGCCTTACGGCGTATTTGAGCACCCTCGCTTTCATGAGGCGCATATCGGCGCAGCCATTGGCGAGCAAATCCTGGACCTGACCATCCTGGAAGCCAAAGGCTGTTTTAACCAGTCTCCCCTGAAAGACCGGAGACTTTTTTCCCATCCCACGCTAAACACCCTGATGGCGGCCGGCCGGCCAATTTGGACGGCGGCGCGGCAAACCATCAGCGAGCTGCTTCGCCATGACAATCCCCGTTTACGGGACGACGCCGATCTGCTCAACGAAGTGCTGCTGCCGATGGCTTCGGTAAAGATGCGTCTTCCGGTCGAAATTGGCGACTACACCGATTTTTACGCTTCGAAGGAACATGCTGTCAATGTGGGCGCCATGTTCCGGGGTAAAGAAAACGCCCTCATGCCCAATTGGCTGTGGATGCCCATTGGCTACCACGGCCGGGCCAGTTCTGTGGTGGTCAGCGGAACCGATATTCGCCGCCCCCTGGGGCAAACCAAGCCCGATGACGCCGATACGCCGGTCTTCGGCCCCTGCCGGCTGATGGACTTTGAACTGGAAATGGGCTTCTTCACCGGTCCCGGGAATAAGCATGGTCATCCGATTCCTATAGAAAAATCATCGGAATACATCTTTGGCATGGTGCTCGTTAACGACTGGAGCGCCCGGGACATTCAGAAGTGGGAATATCAGCCGTTGGGGCCGTTCCTTTCCAAGAACCTGGGCACCTCCATTTCCCCCTGGGTGGTTACGCTGGACGCCCTGGAGCCCTTCCGCTGCGCCGGGCCAAAGCAGGAGCCGGAGCCGCTGCCCTACCTCCGCTCCCCGGGAGATTACGCCTATGACATCACCCTGGAGGTGCATCTCCGGGGAGAAAACATGGATCAGCCCGCCCGGATTTGTCAATCCAATTTTAAATACATGTATTGGAATATCTGCCAGCAACTGGCCCATCACACCATCACCGGCTGCAATATCCGCCCGGGGGATATGATGGCTTCGGGGACCATCAGCGGGCCCACGCCGGACTCCTACGGCAGTATGCTGGAACTGGCCTGGAGAGGAACCAAACCGCTGACCATCGCCCCCGGGGAAACCCGTAAATTTTTGCAGGATCATGATATGGTGATGATGAGCGGCTGGTGTCTGGGCGACGGCTACCGGATCGGGTTTGGAGAAGTGCGCGGCGCTATTTTGCCGGCATTAAAGGGATAACCAAAACGGACTCAGCGAATGGATAAAATCACCACAGAAAAAGAATTTGAAGAGCTTACCGATAAATATGTAGGGGTCGCGCTATTTTTCAGCACGCCGGCTTGCACAGTTTGCCGCGCTTTAAAACCCCGGGTAGAAACAGTGATGGAAACACGCTTTCCGGCCATCCCCATCGTCGAGGTGGATTGCCGGGAATCGCCCGAATTTGCCGCGCAGAGGCTGGTCTTTACCACACCGACGATCCTGGTCTGCCTGGAAGGAAAAGAGGCGCTGCGATTTGCCCGGCGTTTTAGCCTGGAAGATTTTGAAAACGAATTGCAATCGTTCTATTCCATGTTTTTTAAGGAGTAATGGAGATACGCATTTCTGACGATATTCATCCTGTTCTCCCAGGTGAGATAGCCGGAATGCATTAAGGCGCCGAGGCCGGGCCGCCGCCCGGCATGACCCCCTTTGCGAATTCAGGCGATGAGATAATAGAACTTTTCCCTGGCTGAATAAATGTGTTTAGTTTATTTATATCCTTTCTCCAAAGGGATGGCATTGCCACGACTCCCCGATTCATCGGGGAAGAGGAATCCGTAACACTCGGATTTTCTCATTGATGTTAAAGTACTTCAGTAATTATAGTGTCGACTGACTACAGATTTCTCTCTATGCTTCGCTTCGTTCGAATGACATGGGAACATAAAGAACTGTCATTTCGAATCCAGGGATGGTGAGAAATCTGTTGACAAAACAAACTGAGTGTTGCTAATGAAAATGTAGCGGATTAAACACAAATCATTCAAAAGTAAGCCCTAACACCAAAACAGGAATACCTTCAGCAGCGATGAGGTGCATATGGACCCGTTAAAAATTTGTCTGGTTTCCTCGGAAATCGTCCCCTTCGCCAAAACCGGCGGTTTGGCTGATGTCTCCGGCGCGCTGGGAAAATATCTAAATCTCCGCGGCTGTGATGTGCGCCTGTTCATGCCCTTCTACTCCGGCATCGATACCACCACGCAGCCTTTTTACCCGGTGGATTTTTTGCAAAATATCCCGGTCGAGTTTGGCGGGACAACCGTAAGTTTTTCGGTATTGACCAGTAAACTGCCCGGAAGCGAAGCGGACGTCTACTTTATTCAGGCGGACGGCTTGTACAGCCGGGGAAAGATTTATACCGAGCAGCCGGATGAGTACCTGCGTTTTGCCCTGCTCTCCCGGGCGGCCATCGAATGCTGCCAGCGGATGGGCTGGGGGCCGGATGTATTCCACTGCAACGATTGGCAGACCGCCCTGATCCCCCTGTACCTTAAAACTATCTATGCCTGGGATCAGCTTTTCGCCGCTTCCAAAACCGTGTTGACCATCCACAATATCGGCTACCAGGGCGTGTTTGGGGCCGAGGTGGTGGAGGCGCTTCTGCTGGGGGAGCATCGCGATAAACTGCCCCGGGAGGATTTACAGGGCGGGGTAATCAACTTCCTGAAAACCGGAATTCTCCACGCCGATGTCATAACCACCGTTTCGGAAACCTATGCAAAAGAAATCCAGACTGAAGAGTACGGCGCCGGTTTGCAGGATTTACTGCGGATGCGCAGCGATCACCTGATCGGTATCCTGAACGGGGTGGATTACCAGGAATGGAGCCCGGAAGTTGACCCGTACATCCCCTACCATTACTCCATCGATGACTTATCCGGCAAGGTGAAAAACAAGCAGGTGCTGCTGGAACGCCTGGGGCTTCCTTTCCACCCGGATGTACCGGTCTATGGGATCATCTCCCGCTTAACCGTGCAGAAGGGATTTGAGCTGCTCTCCGATATCCTCTTTGACATCCTGGCCTATAATGATTTGTATTTTGTGGTGCTGGGCAACGGGGATAAAAAATACACTCAATTTTTTGAGCAGGCCCAGCAGCATTTCCCTAACAAGCTGGCCTTTTACAACGGTTACAGTGTGGAGCTTTCACACTTAATCGAAGCAGGCAGCGATATGTTTGTCATGCCTTCCAAATATGAGCCGTGCGGGTTAAACCAGATTTACAGCCTGCGCTACGGCACCATTCCCATTGTGCGCAAAACCGGCGGGCTGGCCGATACAGTGCAGATGTACGACTTGGTGACCCAAACCGGCGTCGGCTTTGTCTTCGAGGACTTCACCCCGGAGGGCTTGCGCTGGGCGCTGGAATCGGCCTATAAAACTTACCGCA
>JAJRYW010000588.1 GCA_024275555.1 Calditrichota bacterium
AAGGCCGGCGTGCAGGCCGGGGATTGCAAAAATCAGCGCGGCCGACTGCGGCAACGCCGGGTACAGGCGTTCCAAGTTCAGATCGACAAAATTGCTGATCCGTTCGGATTTGCTCTCGGCTTGGAAGGAGATTCCTACCGTGCGCGCAGCAAAATCCACCAGTGTCGCGGGGTTTGCTTCCGACAACATTTCGGGATTTGATTTTGTAGACAGCCCGATTCCGTATCCGGAAATATTGGACATGACATATCCCTGCCGGAATCGGAAGACCTGTGCCGGAGGAATTTCCCGCCCGGATTGCGCAAAGGGAGCATCACCGAAAATGATTAAAAGCAGTAGCGCTAATATAAAACGTTTCATTAGAAGAGTCTCCAAATAGAATGCAGTCTACGTTCTGACGCCACGTAGCTGGCCTCCAAAAGTTTACCAAAAAAGACTTAAATTGCAATAGGGAAATTCAAATCGAAGGTGTTGCGGAGTATGAAACGATCAGAACAGGTTACGCAAAATCAGTAAGGCCCCCATAACAATCAGCAGGCTGTTAACCACCCATCCAAAGCGCTGCACATCAAACCGGCGATTGGCCCGGCCGCCCAGGAAGATGGCCAGGAATACCACCGGCAGGCAGATAAGATAGGTATGCAAAATCTGCCGGGTCCAAAATCCGCTTAAGGCATGGCCGGTAGCAATTCCCAACCCCACCGGCAGCAGGTAGCCCTGCATGGTCGCCCGGAATTGCTGCGGCGACCAGTGACGCAGTCGCCCGTAAATCACCACGGGAATACCATTGGTGTTATAGGCGCCTCCCAAAATTCCCCCGGCAAATCCAAACAGAAGCGCCAACTGCCAGCGCCCGGAAATGGGGTGTTTGAGAGGTTTGCCTAAATTGTAAACGGCAAATCCGAGCACCACCACACCCAGGGCAATTTTCAGGTAGCCTTCCGGCCAATGTTTTAACCCGTAAAGTCCCACCGGAATACCGGCTAAGGAAGCCGCCACCAGGGGCAGGCAGGCCCGCAAATCGGCGCTGCGCCAATTGCGGACAAAGATCATGGCCGCGGTGGTGGTGGCAATTAAGGCCACTAACGGGGTGGCAATTCGCATTCCCACGGTCATCGCCAGAAGCGGCATGGCCACCAGGGCGTCGCCAAATCCCAGGGTGGAACGGGTAAGGGTAGACAGGAATAGAATGGAAATCACAATCAGCAAATCGGGCCAGGGGATCATTCGGCGTATCCGGGTGTTTTCAGCATCAACAAGAACATGGATTAATATTCGGAGTCGGCCAGTACTTCTTCACCCAGGCTGCCCGGAACCGGAAGCGGTTTATAGGTGGAATTCCCGGCGCGAACGATGCGAATCCCCCGCACTCCGTTGGCCTGCGCCGCTTCGATGTCGCCGTCCGAGTCGCCGTAGTAAATCCGGATATGCAGATCGCGGAGGGGTTTAATCTTATAGTTTTCCCCCTTCTTAAACCCGGTAAAAATTACCGGCTGCGGATTGCGAAGGTGAAAAATCTCCGTCAGCCGTTGTGTCAGCGTTTCGGTAACCGAAGCCGGGCGGGCCGTGATGAAATAGATGGTATCCCCGCGTTCCTGGTGGAAGGCTATCAGCTTCCGGGCAATCTCTTTGGGAATACTGAATCGATCTAACTCGTTATTCATTTCTTCCCAAAAGGCCGGGTTGAATAGAAACTCGTTGCTGCCCGGGGAATATTTCTTTTTGCCGTAATAAAATCCGGGGCTGGAGAAGAGCACCGTATCGTCCACATCGAACCCCACCGCCATAGGAGGTTGATTGCTTAAACTTTGCTGAAGCTCTTCCAGGGTGATCCAGCGAACCGAACTTTGAGGAACCTGCCGGCAACCAAACTGAACCAGAAACAGGATTGCCAGGAACATGAGGGTGAAAGACTTGCGCATCATCAGTATTGTTTCCTTTCCGCTATACTTGTGGTCCATTTAAAGAGCAAAAAAGATATCGGAAAACCCGGATCGAGTCAAGTATTAAGAATGAGGGGTGAGCAGGTAAAGTAAAGTAGTGTAATGTTTGTTCGTTTATATATTTATTCCTATATTTGTGGTGTAAGGGGAAAAGCGGGGGTTGAGGAATAGGAGATGCAAATGGATGTGCTGAAGTCCCTCTACCGGAGTCGCTGCTTATTAAAAACCCGGCAACTCTGCTTTCAGGAGCTGGCCCGGGAAACAGAGCGTTCGGATAAGAATGATCCGCGGGCAGCAATCACCCGGCACAAGGCAGCCTTGCTGGCCCGGGTGCTGGGCAATTACTACCGGGCCGATAAATTCAGCCGCCAGGCCCTGCAAATCCTGATCGAGCATTTTAAACTGTTCCGGAAAGATGGCAATCCCCGCTACAATTTCTTAGGCGGAGTCGTTTTCTTTCGCCAGCCTCCTGGGGAAAGCAGCAGTTTCCCAAAAGCATTGCTGATCCGAATCCCGCCGATTGCCAACCCTTTCCATCCGGCCGAACTGATTTTAACCGAACAAAGTCTCCGACCCGATGATGATCCGCAGGCGCTCCTGATCTGGGAATCCCGGCTGCATCGGGAAGTGAATGATCTTTTTGCAGTGCACCTGCTATCTGCCCCCTACCAGGAACAAGGCCTGGCAAAGCTTTGCACCTTCCTCGACCGGCAGCCCGGTAAACTGGAAGGAATGGTACATCCTGCCGAACTTCCAGAGTTATTACAGAACTGGAAAAAATACGCCCGGGGTTCGGAATCAGCAATTCGACCGGCAGCCCGGGAGAGCAGCGGCAGGCCTTCCGGCCAAGCGGAGCAACGGCTTATTTTGCAGCAAAAAAGCCGACCGGCAGCCCGGGAAACCGACGAACCGGAAATTGTATCCCCGGAGAATTGCAGGGAAGCGGCTCTCGCCCCAACGGGGCAATCCACGCCGGATGTTTCCTCCCCGGCCCGCAACAATCAGCAGGAGCAATACCAGGCCGCCCAGGACAGCCAAGACGCAGCGGCGCAATTGGCCAAACTAATCTCCCGTAAATTAGGCACGGACAAATTAAAAGACCTCCAGAGCTTGATCCACGACCGGGATCGCAAAAAAATTATCCGGAAATTATTTGACGGGGATGAGCAGCGCTACCTGCGTTTTGCGGAACGCCTGAACCGCATTCACTCCTGGAAAGCGGCCGCCCGCCTGGTGGAAGATGAATTCCGTGAACGGGGCATCAATCCTTACTCCAAAGCGGCGCTATTATTTTCTGATTATGTATACAAACGCTTTTTTCCCAAAGAAGAATCCTCCCAGCAAGACCGCAAGTTTTAAAAAAAGAGTAACTCTCTCTACTTTAAGACTTCAACCGGTCTCTTGTTCAAACGTATCAGAATAAATAGCTGGTTCTTTCGGTTTTTTTGCAATTATCTGATCTTCTTAGGGGAGATTCTCTAAATCATTTGGCTCTACTGGATTTCTTGTTCTGTTTTAGATGTTTCAAACTTATGAAATTTATTTCAACGTCATCGATAGTTTCAACTACACGGTTTGTAAAGCAAGTTTTAAAATCGACCCCTGAAACTGAAGTCAATAATTCTATGCGTAATGGGGGAACATGAATTTCCCTACAGGGGGTCAGGCTTCCGGCAATGTGATCTGCACTTGAGATG
>JAJRYW010000589.1 GCA_024275555.1 Calditrichota bacterium
GATGTGGGTGATTTTGTGGTGGTGATCAACGCCGAGAAAGTTTTGTTAACCGGAAATAAAGCGGATCAAAAATATTATTTCCGTCATTCCGGGTATCCCGGCGGCGGTAAAAAGATTCCTTTTCGTCGTATGATTGCCCGCCGGCCGGAGTTTGTCATCGAGCAAGCGGTGCGGCTGATGCTCCCCAAAAATGCCCTGGGGCGGAAAATGTTTAAGAAATTAAAAGTGTATGCGGGAGAAAATCATCCCCATCAGGCCCAGCAACCGGAAACATTAACACTACAATAAGGATTGCGTATGGAAGTTTATTCTGCAACCGGAAGAAGGAAAGAATCGGTCGCCCGGGTGCGCCTGGTTCCCGGCTCCGGAAAAATGGTCGTAAACAATCGGGAAGTACTGGATTATTTTAAGCGTGAAACCTTGAAAATGATTATCGAACAGCCCTTCACCGTTACCGAAACAAAAGGAAAGTTTGATCTGCATGCCAACATTCACGGCGGCGGATTGACCGGCCAGGCCGGGGCGCTTCTATTGGGAATTTCCCGCGCGCTGCTGAAGTGGAACGAAGAATTGCGTCCGGAACTGAAAGCGGCCGGTTTTCTTACCCGCGACTCGCGTGAGGTGGAGCGTAAGAAATACGGTCAACCCAAGGCGCGCAAGAACTTCCAGTTCTCGAAACGTTAATTGCTTTAAAAACCCCGTTGCGGGGTTTTTCTTTGGTTTTAAAATACCTGGTTTAAAACAGTGAGACCCCGCTTGTATTGACCTGTTACTGTGTCATTGATATGATCGGCGTCCATAAAACGGGCTGAGGCCCATAATCACACACACTGCCGGATTTTGCAGGAGGGTGGTCTCTGCGGAGACGCCTGCAAAATATGACGGCAGTGGCGGATGAACCCAAACACAAGGAGTTATGTATGAAAGTCGGTTTAGAAGACCTACTCAAAGCCGGTGTGCACTTCGGACACTTGACCCGCCGTTGGAATCCCAAAATGCGCCCCTATATATTCATGGAGCGCAACAATATCCATATTATTGATCTGAAGAAAACCCTGGAGCACCTGGAAACGGCCTGCAAAGCAGTGCGGGAAATTGTCTCCAAAGGGGATCATATTTTATTTGTCGGGACAAAAAAGCAAGCCAAGGAATTGATAAAAGCGGAAGCAGCGCGTTGCCAGATGCCGTTTATTGCGGAACGCTGGCTGGGCGGAACGCTGACCAATTTTTCGACCATTAAAAAGAGTATCCGCAAGTTAGAGCAGTTGGAAAAAATGATGAATGACGGCACCGCCGAGAAACTGGTCAAGAAAGAGCGGCTGCAGATTGAACGGGAAATTGAGAAAATGAAAAAGGTGTTTGTGGGGATCCAGGATATGAAGCGTATTCCCGCCGCCGTCTTTGTAGTGGACACCCGCAAAGAAGACATTGCCGTAAAAGAAGCCCGCAAACTGCATATCCCGGTTTTTGCCATCGTAGACACCAACTGCGATCCCGATTTGATCGACTACCCCATCCCGGGCAACGATGATTCAACCAAATCGATTGGCTTAATCACCAAAGTAATTGCCGATACAATTGTGGAGGCAACCCAGATGCGCCAGGCCAAAAAAGAAGAAGCACAAATGGAAAAAGAAGCGAAAGAGAACGCATAACCCAAGGAGTTGACCTATTATGGCTACAATTACTGCCGCGATGGTAAAAGAATTGCGCGAAAAAACCAATGCCGGTATGATGGATTGCAAAAAAGCCCTCCAGGAAGCCGATGGTGATTTGGAAAAAGCAGTGGACTTGCTGCGTAAAAGAGGCGTCGCCAAAGCCGAGAAAAAAGCTTCTCGCGATGTCAAAGACGGCCTGGTGGAAGCATACATCCACGCGGGCGGCAAATTAGGCGCAATGGTGGAAATCAACTGTGAGACGGACTTTGTGGCAAAAACCGACGATTTTAAAGAATTTGCCCGCAACGTGGCCATGCAAATTGCCGCGACCAATCCGATTGCGATAAAACGGGAAGATGTACCGCAGGAGATGATTGACCGCGAAGTGGAAATTTACAAAGACCAGGCCCTGGCTTCCGGAAAACCGGAACACATTGTGGAAAAAATTGCCCAGGGTAAGCTGGAAAAATTCTATTCGGAACACGTGCTTTTAGAACAAGCCTATATCCGGAATCCGGAACAAACCATCAAAGATTTGCTGACCGAGTTGATTGCAAAACTGGGTGAAAACATCACCATTGGCAGTTTTGCCCGTTTCCGGATTGGAGATGAGTAGTCGATGAATCTGAAACCCCGCTACCGCCGGATTTTATTGAAGCTCAGCGGCGAGTCGCTCGCCGGTGATCAGAAATACGGCATTAATCTACAGGTGCTGCGCCAGTACTCAGCGGAAGTTAAAAAAGTGGTGGACCTGGGAGTACAGGTTTCCCTGGTAGTGGGCGGGGGAAATATTTTTCGTGGTATTTCCGAAGCGGCCAATGAGATGGATCGTGTTTCTGCGGACTACATGGGGATGTTGGCGACCGTGATTAACTCCATGGCGCTGCAAAATGCATTGGAAAATATCGGGGTGTTTACCCGGGTGCAGACAGCCATTCCTATGGAACAGATTGCCGAACCCTTTATCCGCCGCCGGGCGGTGCGCCACCTGGAAAAAGGCCGGGTGGTAATCTTTGCCGCCGGCACCGGCAATCCTTATTTTACCACGGATACCGCTGCTGTGTTACGTGCCATCGAGACCGAAGCTGAAGTCATCCTGAAAGGAACTCGCGTTGATGGGGTTTATACCGCCGATCCGGAAACACATCCCGAAGCAATAAAATTTGATGAACTCTCTTACATGAGAGTGGTCAAAGACGGCCTCCGGGTGATGGATTCGACGGCAATTACCTTGTCGATGGATAATAAACTTCCTATTATCATTTTTAATATGAATGAAGAAGATAATTTGAAACGTGTAGTTTTAGGAGAACCGATCGGAACAAAGGTAAGAGGTTAATTATGGCACTGGAACAAATTTTTAAAGATGCAGAAGCGCGGATGCAAAAATCTGTCGAGCATGTTCGACATGAACTGGCCCGGATTCGCACCAGTCGGGCAACTCCGGCATTGCTTGATTCCGTAAAGGTTGAGTACTACGGTTCACTGGTTCCGCTCAACCAGGTCGCCACCGTCTCGGCACCGGAACCCCGCCTGCTGGTGGTACAGCCCTGGGAGAAAAAGATGATTGCCGAAGTGGAAAAGGCGATCATGAACTCCGACCTGGGCCTGAACCCGGCCAATGACGGCAACGTGGTGCGCATTCCCATCCCGGAATTGAGCGAAGAGCGACGCCAGGATTTAATGAAACTGGTGAAAAAGTTCTGCGAAGAAGGCCGGGTGGCTATCCGCAATGTGCGCCGCGACGCCAACGACCACATCCGCAAACTGGAAAAAAAACATGAGATTTCCGAAGACAATAGCCATGACGCCCTGGAGCGCATCCAAAAGATGACCAATGATTACATTAAAGAAATAGATAATATTTTGGAACACAAAGAAAAAGAAATCCTGGAAGACTAAAAAACGCACCAAACTCTTTCTAAAAAAAGCCGGGCGTTTCGTTCGGCTTTTTTTTTATATTAGCCGGGATATGACTGATCAATTTCCTTCCAAGAAAATATTAATTGTCGCCGGCGAAGCGTCCGGAGACCAACATGCCGCTGCACTGGTGCAGGAGATGAACCGCATCACCCCGGGCCGGCAATTCTGCGGCATGGGCGGCGATATGATGAAACAGGCCGGCGTGGAATTGCTTTATCACATCGGCCGGTTGGCCGTCATCGGTTTTACCGAGGTGCTGAAGCATCTGCCCTTGATCCACAGGATTCAGAAACGCCTGGAAGCGGAGATGGACGCCGGCGTGGCTGCGGTGATCCTGGTCGATTACCCGGGCTTCAACCTGCGCATTGCCCGCATTGCCAAAAAGAAAGGCGTGCCGGTGATTTATTACATCAGCCCCCAGTTATGGGCCTGGCGGGAAAAACGGGTCGAGAAAATCCGCAAATATGTGGATTTGATGTTGGTTCTCTTCAAATTCGAGGTGGATTTTTACCGGAAACATGGCATCGAGGCCCGGTTTGTCGGACATCCGCTGATTGATCACTTCCCGCCGCCGGAACCGGAAGCGCAATTCCGGGAGCGTTACGGTATTCATCCGGAGAAACCGATCCTGGGGCTGTTCCCGGGCTCGCGCAAAATGGAGGTGGAACATCTGCTCCGGCCGATGGCCGAGGCGGCTGAAATTGTACAAAACCGGGTGGATTGCGAGGTGGTGGTAAGCCGGGCCGCCCATGTAGAGCCGGCGCTTTTCCGGGAAGTGCAGAACCGCTTTGGCCGGATTCGTCTGGCGGACTGCCCGGGACAGCAACTGATGCAGCACTGTTACGCCGCCTATGTTGCCAGCGGCACGGCCACCCTGGAATTAGGATATGCCCGGGTTCCCATGGTGGTACTCTACCGGGTTTCCCCGCTGACTTACCGGCTCGGCCGGTTCCTGATCAAAATTGATATGATTGCCCTGGTGAATATTGTGGCGGGCGAGAAAATTGTTCCGGAGTTTATTCAGAAAGATATCGATCCGGAAAACCTGGCCGGGGTTATGCAACGCTATTTTGAAGAGCCGTCCGAATATCAGGCGATCCGGGAGAAACTGGCCCGTATCCGCGGGGCCCTGGGAGACCCCGGGGCGTCGCGGAGGGCTGCTCAACATATCGTTCAGTTCTTAAAAGTTGCCGTTGATTAGTTCCAGCGGCCGGCCCTGGGGGAAGGCGTCTGCCGAAGTCGGCCGGGAATAGACGATTTTTCGGATCGTTTCGGTAGACAGATAGGAAAATTCTTCCTGCAGATGCTCGATGATCTCTTTGGGACGCACCGCATGACGCAATTGATTAAATTTCCGGCGGATATAAAAATCCCGGATTGCCCGCTCGTTCAAGAATCCTTTTTCCCAGAGGGTAAAGAATAATTGGTCATCCAAATATTCCCGCAAAGGGTTTTCCTGCATGATTTCCTCCATCATATTAAATTTAACATAAATACCTGGGACAGTACGGTAACAATGGATTCATGCACCTCCTGGAAGTTGATCAGACGCAAACCGGCCTTTGCCGGTCAGCAAATAAATGGGTTAAATTTGATCATGCGGTAGCAGTGGGTCGATAGAGGAAATCCCTGAATAATGTTCTGAAACAATTTTAAACGGCTCCGGGCAAAATGCAAGGGATTTTTTCAGCACCTTTTTGGAGGAAAACGGCGGAAAATCTAACGACGTCCGGGTAAATTTACCCAATCTTTCTCCGGAGCCTGATAAATGTCAGTTTTTTTTCTAAGTAAAATCATTGTTTTTTGGTCGACTAAAGACTAAGATAGTGTCTTGAAACCGGGAAGAATAAGCAGGGAAAACTCATTGGAAAGAAGTAAGCGTGGAGAGCAGATTATCCGATGCGCCTGGTAGCCGAAAATGTCAGCAAGCGTTTCCGTCATCGTATTGTGCTGCGAAATATAAATTTTGAAGCGTCGTCCCCCTCTTCGTTGGTAATTACCGGGGCGAACGGGAGCGGCAAGACAACCCTGGTGCGCATCATCTGCGGATTGATGTCGCCCAGTCAGGGCAAGGTGTCCTTTTTGGAGGGGGAACGAACTCTGACGCCGGAAGAAATCCAGGCTCAAATCGGGCTGGTGGGGCCTTATTTACAGCTTTACCGGGATCTGTCGGCCTGGGAAAATTTAAACTTCCTGGCGGCCGCCCGGGGCAAAAAGCTGGATCGTCAGCGGCTCATCGACCTGTTAACCATGGTTGGCCTGAAGGGAAGGGAAGCCGACCCGCTGAAAGCCTATTCCTCCGGGATGCTGCAACGCATCAAATATGTCGCGGCGCTTTACCATAATCCGGAACTGCTTATTTTAGACGAACCGACCTCTAACCTGGACGATAAAGGCAAGCAGATTGTCTATAAGATTATCGAAGAACAGAAACGGCAGCGGATAGTGATTATCGCTACCAATGAATCGGACGAATTGAACCTGGGTGATGCGCGTGTGGATGTTACTTGCTAAAAGCATTGTGGTGTTCCAAAAAGATTTACGTCTGGAATTCCGGACCCGATATGCGCTGAATGCGATTGCCATGTTTGCTATTACAACGTTAACGGCGATTAGTTTTTCCCTGGGACCGGTTTCTTTAAGAACCGTGGTGATGGCCCCGTTGCTGTGGATTATTCTCTTTTTCTCAGCCATGTCGGGACTTGCGCATGTTTTTGTGCGGGAGGAGGAACAGCAGACCGCCGACACCTTGCGGTTGCTGTTGCCGCCGAATGCAATTTTTTTGGGTAAGTGGCTATTTAATATTGTCTTGTTATTGGGATTGGAGGTCATTATTATCCCCTTATACTTTGTTATGATGGACGCCCCGATGGGAAATCCATCCATCTTTTTCTCTATTTTGGTTATTGGGAGTCTGGGCCTGGCCTCGGTAGCTACGATAATTGCGGCAATTATTTCCCTGGCGAGCAGTCGCGGGGCGCTTTTTTCAGTGCTATCTTTCCCCATCGTCCTTCCCATCCTTATCAGTGCGATCAGCGGTACCCAGCTTGCCCTGGAAGGTGCGCCATTTTCGGATTGTTTAAACAGCTTAAAAGTGCTATTTTCCTTTACGGTGATTATATTAACGACTTCATTACTGGTGTTTGAATTTGTATGGAGAAAATGATGAGTCTGGATAAAAAATGGTGGCAGTATTTACTGGGAATCTGGATGACGGTGGTGATTATTCTGGCTTTTACCCTGGTGCAACCGGTGGTGAAAGGCCTGGGCCAAAGTGTGCGGATTCTGTTTTTCCATGTCCCCTGCGCCTGGGTAGCCACGCTGGCCTTTCTGGTCTCCGCTGTTTACAGTATTCGCTATCTGCGCAACGAGGATCATAACCATGATATCATGGCCTATTCTGCGGCTCACATCGGGTTATTGTTTACCATTCTGGCTACCGTTACCGGGGCCGTATGGGCCCAGGAAATTTGGGGAAAAGCCTGGAATTGGGACCCCCGCCAAATTTCTATCTTTATACTGATGCTTATTTACGCCGCTTACTTTGCCCTGCGTTCCGCAGTGGAGGAAGAGGAAAAACAAGCCCGCCTGGCCGCCGTTTACTCGATTATTGCCTTTGTAACGGTGCCGTTTCTAATGTTTATCGTGCCGCGGATTATCGATTCCCTCCATCCCGATCCGCTGATCAATACCGATGCGAAGATCAAAATGGAAACCACTATGTGCTATGTCTTCTTTGCCTCCCTGGCCGGTTTTACGGCCATCTTTTTCTGGATGCTGCGTCTTAAAGTAAGAGTAATGCAAATAAATCGGACGTTAGAAATAGAACAATTCAACCAAGAGGTTCGCTGATGTTAGGTTTGGTCGGATTTTTGCAGATGGTTCAGGATTCCGGAATGCAAAACGCCCCGGAAAAAGTAGTCGGTTCCAATGTTTATATTGTCATGATTGTAACCCTGATCGTTTGGTTAGGAGTCTTCTTTTACTTGATGTACTTGAGTTCCAAGTTAAAAAAAATCAAGCAGCAACTGGACGTTCGCAAGTAATGTCCGGGTAAAAAATGCACAGGCGTGCAACTATTTCATAATCAGTTAATTTAA
>JAJRYW010000590.1 GCA_024275555.1 Calditrichota bacterium
CCTGGAGTTCTTCTTCGCTTAAGCGGGCAATATCCTCCTGGTGGTCCTCGTCCTCGCCTTGGCCTTCTTCCCCGGCGTGGTCGTCATGTTCATCAGGCGCCTCTCCCGCCGCTTCTTTTACAGGGCCCGGCGTCGAGAAGACAATTTCCTTAAGGGCCATTCCGATCAGAATTCCCGCAATTAATGTTAAGAGTAAAATAATTTTATTCTTGCCGTTCATAACTTGCTTCCTTTAATCAATTTTATTTGATGGTTTTAATTTCCTGACTGACTAACCGCTCGATTTCGGCTTCCATAGTATGGAATTCCATCAGGGAATTCAGATACTGTCCCCGGGCTTCAAAGAGAGTGCGTTGGGCGTCCAACACATCCAGGAAATTGAAGCGTCCCTGCAGGTAGCCTTCGTTGATGGTTTTAAACGCCCGCCGGGCTTCCGGCAAAATTTCTGTTTTGAGGACTTCAATCTCGTTAAAAACACTCTTAAGCCGGTTATAAGCTTGTGTTAACGCTGCGATGAGTTGTATCTCCACGGCTCGTTTTTCCTGCACCGTTTGTGATAGACGGACCCGCGCTTCCTGCCGGGCGCCCTGGTTGCGGTTCGAGATCGGCAGCGGTATCGATAACCCCACCACTAAGGCGTTGTTGTCGGCTTCATTCAACCTCCGCACCCCGCCGCTGATAACCGGGTCGGGTATGCGTTGGGCGTCGGCCAGGGCAATAACCGCTTGCCGCTGCTTCAGTTGCGTATCGAAGCGGGCCATATCCGGGTTTTGGGGCAATCTTTGGCGCAATTTTTCAAAGTCCGGAACAACAAAGGCGGTATCGAATACGCCTGTAGCAGATTCAAAAGCAGGCCGGGAGCTTCCCCAGGTCGCCGCCAGGCGGATGCGGGCCGATTCCAATTCCCGCCGGGCCCGTTCCAGTTCCACCTGCGTTGCAGAAAGGATCACCCGGGCCCGGGATTCTTCCGCCGGAGAAACTTTACCGGCCTTCACCCGGTGGGATATGGTGGTGAGAAGTTGTTCGGACAACTTTACCAGGTCTTTATTGAGGGTCACTTTCTTCTGGGCCGCCAGCACCTCGAGAAAGGCTTTCCGCACCGCGGTAAAGACATCCAGCCGTCTGCTCTGGTAATCCCAGGCGGCCAGGTCGCCTTCCAGCACCGCCGCTTGCACTGCTTTGTTTCGCTTGCCCCCCATCAGGAATATCTGGCTTACAGAAAGCGTGGTTTCCGTGCTTCTAAAGCCGCTGACATCGCCGCTGCCGGCAAAATTCTCCACTTCCACACCCAGTTCGGGATTGGGAAGCAGGCTGGCCTGCAAGGCCCGCGCCTCCGCAGCACGAATCTCGTAAGAAAACGCGTGCAGCGAGGGATTTTGCAGCAGCGCCAAGCGCAGCGCTTCCGGCAAGGTGATTACTCCGGAAGCATCATCATTCTTTATCCGGCTACCTTCGGCCGGGGCCGGCTGTTGGGGCTCTGTAGAACTCGGGTATCCGGCAACCAACGGATTAGGTTCCGGATGAATGGCTGTGGTTCGATAACTTGCACATCCGTTGATGCCAATAATCAGGGCCAACACCCCAATTTTTACGTACTTCTTTTGCATGGTTTCCTCCGCATAAATAGATCGCTGAATTCGGCCGATTGCCAAATCAGCAGAAAATTACCAGGGTCCGACCGCTTATATCACAGCCGAACCGTGCAGAATATTTGTAAAGGGGGATTTTAAATCAATAAAACAGTAGTTCGGAGGGATCGAAATGGTTGATAAATATTATCGGGAGAATAAAGATAAAATTCAACGAGGTAATTTTGATCGCTGAGGGAAGGCGGGCTAAGCTCCAGCACGCCGGAAAGAATAACCATATGGGGGAAGGACTCCCGGGATTGCACTTTGGCAATGCCGGTGCATTCGCTGGCCAGGCTGACATCATAGCAATCTTCACAATGGGTGTCTTTAACATCCCCGATCAGCAAGGACAGGGAAGACGGCGTGGTGAAGGTAAACGCATCACAATCAAAACTCTGGGGAAGAGCAACAGAGTACTCCAGGGCCACATGTCCGTCTTTGCCGATACAAAGCACATAGTCTCTGATGCCGGAATGCCCGATAACCACATGGGCAAACAAGATCATCATTATTAAACTATTTAGCAGAGATCGCTTCATCCGGTTTTCCTGATTTACCTGTTTACATTTACACAGTTCCCAAAGAGCGTTAAAATAAGACCCGGATGCCCGTCAACCAACACGAATTATCTTTTGTTGGCAAATCGGGTCGATTCCCTTCCGGCCAACCGCGACCCGGGAGAACTGGCTTAACGAGAAACAATTTTAATTAACATCCCTTTGGTTAAGTTTGCCGATAGTTCCATTCCATTTAGCAAAGCAATCTCTTCCCAACGTTCATTGGGAACTTTAAAACGTTTTAAAGCTTCTTGAAGGGTCATCCGGCGGGGAATTTTTTTAATACGAATTCGCTCCGGTTTAACATTAAGTATGCGGGGATCGGTTAATTTCCGGAACCCTTCCATAGTTGAGCGCAGTATCTTTTCGTAACTACTGAAGGTTGCCGGGGCAGACAGGCCGTGAAACACGTAAACATTCCCGGCATATTTAATGAAGTAAGACAACACCGCCGTTTTGCCGCTTTGACCGCTTATTTCGCTGCGCAGCACCCGGGCTGGCAAGCCGCTCACCCGTTTGTTGCGGGCGTTAATGACCGTTGCTTTGGATTCATTTAAAAAAATCTGTGCAGCCTGTTGCGGGGTTGCCCCCTCGGCAATTTTAAAAATAATGGCCGCTTTCTGGTCGCTGCTAACAATCTGCACTTGCGTGGGCGTATTCACGGTTTTCCACCCCTTCGGCGTCGGGAATCGGAATTTTAAATCCGGGTGATAAAACATGTTATTTTCCACGAACCCCTGGCGGGGGTCGTCGCCATAGACCAGGCCGTCGATCCTCCGCAAATAACTTTCCCGGTTCACTTTCAGATCGGAGACTCCCAGTTTTTGGCGCTGTTGGTCGGCCATCCGGCGAATCTTTGCCACCCGCTCGGTCGGGCTGGGGTGGGTAGAGAACCAACCGGGCAGGCCTTCGCTCTGCTCCGCCGGGGTCATTCGCTCTAAAGTCTGAAAAAAATGAGCCATCTCGCGGGCGTCGTAATGAACCTTTGTGGCATACTCTACCCCCAGTTGATCCGATTGGCGCTCATGGTCGCGGCTGAAGCGCAGGAAGAGAAGGCCCATCCCCAATTGAGCGCCCATTCCCACCACCTGCGCAGCCTCGCGGGAGACAAACTCAGAGGTAGCAAGAACGCCCACTCCCAGGCCGAATTGAGCCAATTGTTGCTGACTAAGTTGTTTGGCGGAATGCCGGGCCGTGATGTGGCCAATCTCATGCCCCAGCACCCCGGCAAACTCGGCCTCGCTGTTTAAGTAGGCCATAATTCCCCGGGTGATGTAGACATAGCCGCCCGGCACCGCAAAGGCATTGATCACCGGGCTGTCCAGCAAGCGGAAGTGAAATTGTAAATTGGGCCGGTGGGATATTTTGGCAATGCGATTTCCCAAATCTGTGATAAATGCGGTGAGTTTCGGATCATCATAAACTCCATACATGGAAACCACCTGGGGATCGTACTCCTGTCCCAGGGCAATCTCTTCCTGCTCCGAGAGCAGCATCAGCTCCCGCTTCCCGGTCACCGGATTCACCGCACAGCGGGCAATCCATAATGCGATAAAAAGCAGTATCAGAACACTCACAGATTTACGGGCCGGTAAAATGGTCATGGTTGATCCTTTGCCTTTTTTTGATTCCAACCAAAGTTTATCAAGAAAATCGAACTCAATTATACCATCACCCTGAAGGCGGATTCAAGTAAAAATATTCGGAGGGTTCTTGCCGGAGCCGGGCCTGATTTCAGGCATATCTTTACAGGATTATTATCCTGGCGCACTTAGTTGGCAACGGGCGCCTCGGAACCGCTGAGCTGCCGGATCGCTCCATCAAGAAACGCGGGCAGGATGGTGCGACGGGTCAGCAGAATATTTTCCGGGTCCTCCAGGTGCGCAATCATCTCGAAGTATTTCGCTTCTCCGTACTCTTCGATAACCTGCTGCTTGCGCTCTTCCTGGCGGAAGTGGTAGAGCATACTCTGCGGGTCTGCTTCGGGATGGAACTGGGCGCCGACAATTTCATCGGAGATGCGAACAGCCATCAGGGCCTTTTCCAACTCCGGATCGCGGCGTTCTTTCTCGACCGCCAGCATCCGGGCGCCCAGGGCGGATAATTGCGCCCGGTTTGGCTGAACCACTTCGTACTGGCGGAAATCCGCCGCGTAGAAGGGATCGGGCAGGCCCTGGAAAAGCGGATCGGCTTGCCCTGCTTCGGTTTTGGCAATGGGTATAATTCCAAAAGAGCGCCGGCTGCGCTCCCGAACCGTGGCCAGTTGGAAGAAGCGGGCCATCAATTGAAAAGAATGGCAGATAAAAAAGAGATACTTTTTACGGGAATAATTCTGCTGATTCCAATTCCAAAGCGCCTCCAGCAGCGAAAAGTATTTTTCCTCCCAGAGCGTTCCTTCGCTGTCAAACGGGCTGCCCGGCCCGCCGGAGGAGATGTAAATATCGCAGCGCTCGTCGGGCATCTCTGCTTTTGAACGGGCTTGATAGACCCGGTAGCTGACCTTCGCTCCATAGGGGTTGACGTCCGCCCGGGCAACTAATTCTTTGATACAACGCATTCCCTGGTTGGGCTCGTTGTTATACATATCCAATATGGCCACATTTATTTTAATCATTTGATGGCTTTCATCTTTAACCGTAGATCGCTTCTGTAAATGGAACTCAGACTATTCGGGTAAAATCATCGTCCGGAGAAGCAGGATTTTTACCATTCAATGTAGTTCGGCGCCGTCGATTGATCAACTGAAAAAGTTTTTGCCATGCCGGCCGCCTGAAACAGTTCAGTCCGTTTTTTCTTTGTTCCTGACTCTACCGTAAGACTTCAAATAAAAAATTGCCCTAAAGCCCCAGAGGCGGCAGGAATCCCTCATATAAGCTTGATTATTTGGTGATTTCTTAGCGTCTCATCCCAACCGGATCGCCTTTTGGCTACTCGATCCGGCGCTCTGCGCCGGATCGCTGTTCTGAGACTCTGCCTCGTATTTTTATAACAGAAGGCCGGAGCCTCCGGGATATTTTCCGGCGCAGAGCGCCGGAATGAGCTAACAGCAGTTACAACTATTTTAGCAATATAACCCCGATTACGAACAGATTTCTCTCTCCGTCCCTGGAGTTCGAAATGACATTGCTCTTACTCCTCGCTACGAAACGCCCTCTTCGCGTCGCGACCCAACCGGATCGCCTTTTGGCTACTCGATCCGGCGCTCTGCGCCGGATCGCTGTTCTGAGACTCTGCCTCGTATTTTTATAACAGAAGGCCGGAGCCTCCGGGATATTTTCCGGCGCAGAGCGCCGGA
>JAJRYW010000591.1 GCA_024275555.1 Calditrichota bacterium
ACCGGGGCGCTGAATGAGTCGACCCGTAGAAAATCTTCGCTCAGGGAATCCCGGTTTACCCGCATCAAACCGCGGTCGAACTGAGCGGCGGTCAGCCAGGTGATCGGGTCGCCGCGCCGGTTGCTCCAGGCTATTGGCGGCACAACCGTGACGATCTCATCAAACTGGGTAATCAGGTCGTAGCTTATTTTTTTCAGGCAGCGGTCGCGGCTGGAAAGCACCCAGATTGTTCCCGGGCCGGGATAGCTTTTTCGCGTCGGAGAAGGGGGACTCTCGACTCCTATTCCCAGGGCGGCAACCCGGTAGTAATACCAGTTCCCTTGTTGGATGCTTGTGTCCTGCCAACTAAATTGATGCGCAGGTACATCGCTGACCGGGACAAACTGATCGGGAGCGTTAACCGCCCGGTAGATTCGAAATCCCTGTAGTTCAAAGAATTCCCGGTTGAGAGACCAGTTTAGCTGAACACTCTCCGCGGCCGGTCGGATGGTCAAGTCGAGCGGGGAGTTCCGGTTTCCGGGTTCAAAGGGATTATTGCGTTCACGTTCGGCACAAGTGCAGAGGAGTAGCCCTGCGAGAGTTATCGAGCGCCAGCGTAGCAAAAAGACCGTTTTCCTCATAAAACAGTTCCGGAGAGCATCTCGTTAATAAGCACCCATATGCGAAATATTATCCCTGCGACGATATTTCAGGGACAATCAATATCAACTAAACCGTTGCCCACCGTATCCCAGCAATGCCATTCGCTGTCCTGGAAAAAACGCGGGTCCTGGATGCGCCCGTTCTTTTGCTGGGGAGTGCGGTCCCATTCGATAATTATCAGGTTGTCGGCGTCCTGATCAAAAATCCGGTAAAAGGCGTTGTAGGGCGTGTCTGTGGTAATTCCGTAGAAGATAAAATCCCCGTTTTCGTTTACACCCGGGGTCACATTGGTGTAGCGGATATTGGCCGTGTCGTTTTGGAGGTTGCGCTCCCAATCGATTTCAAGAAAGGGAGTGGGGTTGTTGGGAGACCGCTTTAGATGCCAGGCGCCCTCGGTTGCCAAGAGATCGGATTCACCGGTGTACCATTCAAAATCGGTATAGCCGCCTTGCCGGGAGATGAGCATTTGCCACTCAATCTCATTATTGTCTGCTCCCCCGTACAGCTTGGCCGTATGCCGTATTCCGGCCACAAAGAAATTGTATTCCCACAGCCAGCGCCCGTCGGATTGCTGCTCCGGGGTGTGATTAAACGCCTCCACAAAAGAGGCGACCGGGGCGGCCAGGGTGATGGTAAGGGCCAGATTCCAAACGCCGACGTTCAGCGCCGCCCAGCGCCAGTTCCGTTGGGTTTGCAGAACTAAGGCAAGCTCCATAGGCGCCGATGCGGGAGATAATACCGCGGTGGTGTCAAAATCGGAAAAATCAATCAGCATGCTTGATAGCGGAGGGAGTTCCGGCGGGTTGCCCTGTTGGCCCGGCTCGGTGCTGTCTTTGTTGCAGGCCGGCATCAACACCAAAAAAAGAAGCAGCGCAATGACGCCCATCCTGTGTTGAATAAGATTGTTCATGATTCCTCCAGGGTTTGTGGAACGCGATTTTAATTTACGGAGACTTGCCCTCGATTGCAATTGACGAATGTCGCCTTCCGCCAGGCCTGGTGATGACGCCCCAAAAGTCCCGGATTTGCCCGGTCGCGACGGATACAGAAAATTAGAATCATTTCCCCATTTTGATGGTAAGATAATGTGAATTAAATTGAGTGGATGATGAATCATATTGAAGACTTCCGGGCAACTGTTTTGGTTGTCGAGAGCAACACCGCCGAGGCGGAATTGCTCCGGGATTTGCTGCAAGAGCCGGGGTGGACGGTCGAGATTGCCGGCAGCGCAGCGCAGGGACTGCTACGCGCCCAATCTCTCCAACCGGATTTAATTTTGCTGAATTTTAACATGCCGGAGCGGAACGGCCCCGATATTTGCCGGGAGTTGAAAAAAAATCCCGCTACCCGTAATATTCCTATTTTGTTTATGATTGAATCGCCAACCCCGGGGGAAAAGCAGGAGGTCTTCCGGGCCGGCGGAGCAGACCTGTTAAGCAAGCCGGTCGCCAGGGAAGAAGCCCTGGCGCGAATCGGCGCTCAATTGGCCTTGCAGATGCTGAACAAAGCCCTGCAGGATAAGAATCGCGAGGTGGAGCAGCTAAACCAAAACTTTGCCTCGGTGATGGACCGGAAATCCCGCCTGATTGCCCGGCAGGAAAAAGAGGCGGTTATCGGGCGGATGACCCAGGGAATTGTTCATAACCTTAAAACGCCCTTATCGGTTATCCAGGCCTCGTTGAGCGTGCTGAAGATAAAAATTGAGCAACTGAAAACATCTTCCGAACCGGTCGAGAATCTTGAAGCCGTTTTAACGGAACTTGCTAATGACGCCGAAATGATCGGAAAGGCTTATAAGCAGATCAAGTCTATCGTAGATACTTTAATGCTGAAGAGCCGAATGGACCGGGAAGAGAAACCAACCCTGATTGATGTGAACAAGGTTCTCCGGCAGGAAGTTGAGTTTCTGAACGCCAACCCCCAATTTAAGCATAAAGTACAGAAAGAATTTGATTTCTATCCCAATCTGCCCCTGGTGCGTATCGTTTATTCCAACCTGGTTCAGGTAATCGAAAACCTGATTTCCAATGCCCTGGATGCCATGTGGGGGAAAGAAGATCAGCGATTGATTCTGCGCAGCTACCAGGATGAGGAGAATGTCTACATTGATGTGCAGGACAACGGCTCGGGCATTCCGGAGGATCAACTGGAGGCCATCTTTGATCCGTTCTTCACCACCAAGCCCCCCAAAGGGGATGATGAGCAGGATCACCCCACCGGAACCGGCCTGGGCCTGCATACCTGCCTGGAATTGCTGAAACCCTTCGGCGGTGCGGTAAGGGTCCGCAGCAAAATCGGAGAAGGGAGCACCTTTACCATTGTGCTTCCCAAGAAAGAACCGTGCTAAATTCATGTAAAATTAAAATTAGAATCAATTTTTTTTGATCCAACTAACAACTATTCCGAAGCAAAAATGTTAACTATTGGTCACTTTTTTAAAGCGGAAGGATATATTATTACTTACGACGCCCTGATATGTTGAAGCGAATTATTGTCAAACTGATGATTACCGGCCTGCTGTTTACGTTGCCGGGTTGCCTGGGTAAGAGAGCGACTCCTGCGGCAGAAGCTCCCCCGGCGCCGGAACTGTTTTTAGTGAATTCGGATAAAGTCGCCTGGAGTTTTCAAACCGATAGCTGGCTACAGGCTGCCCCTGCCGGAAAAGACGGCCTGATCTTCTGCGCCACGGTGAAAGGACAGCTCTATGCGCTGGACGCCTTAACCGGCGAGTTGGTCTGGAAACGGAAGCTGGAGAATCGCATCACTTCCGCACCGCTGCTCTGGAAAAACAAGGTGTATGTACCCGCGTTCCGGGGAGGGCTTTATGTACTGGAAAAAAGCACCGGAGAGATTCTCAGCCGCTTCGAAACCTCCGGCGCCATTCTTGCCACCCCCGCCGAACATGACGGCAAGCTTTACTTTGGCGACTCCGACGGGAATTTTTATGCACTTAGCGGCGAGCAGCTTATAGAAGCCTGGCGCTATAAAGCGCCGAATGGAATCAGCACCTCGGCTGTTTTTAAGCACGGAATGGTCTATTTCGGCGGTTGGGATGGTAAGTTGTATGCGTTGCACGAAGATTCCGGCCGGTTGCGCTGGCAGTTCCCCACCGGGAATTTGATTAAATCCAGTCCCCGGCTTTATAAAGATAAAATCCTGTTCGGCAGTCTGGACGGCAATTTTTACAGCCTGAGCGCCAAAAACGGAATAGAAAAATGGCGCTTTTCTACCGGGGACCAGGTGGCGACTACCCCGGTGATCAATGACGGGGTGGTGTGTTTTGGCAGCCGGGATGGAATTTTTTACGCGGTGGATATCAAAACCGGTGTGTTGCGCTGGAAATATCAAACCGATTCGGAAATTGACGCCTCTCCCACGCTGAAAGACGGGATTGTTTACTTTGGCGACAGCCAGGGAACCCTCTACGCCCTGGAAGGCCGCTTTGGGCATGAACTGTGGCGGTTTGATACACATGGGCGCATCTTTGCTACCCCCCTGGTGAGCAACGGCCATGTCTACGTGGGCAGCCGGGATGGCTTTATCTACGCACTGCAATAACCGATTGCTGCAAAAATTCTCTCCTGTTTTATACAACTTCCTCGATATTCTCACCTGCGGACGCAGATTTCTTATCTACATGTTTGTGAGCCGTCGGAAGCGTGTTTATATTCTCCCGGTTGGAAATTAAAAGTAAATCGGAAACAAACAGAAGAGGAACTACCATGATCGGAACATCAGAAAAAACCGTCGAATCTTATGTAAAATATAAAGTAAAAGATATTTCTTTAGCCGAGTGGGGACGCAAGGAAATCAAATTAGCCGAGTATGAAATGCCCGGTTTGATGTCGATCCGGGAAGAATACCGGGATCAAAAACCGCTTAAAGGCGCCCGCATTGCCGGTTGTCTGCACATGACTATCCAGACCGCGGTGCTTATCGAGACCCTGGTGGAATTGGGGGCGGAGGTGACCTGGTCTTCCTGCAATATTTTTTCCACCCAGGATCATGCCGCCGCCGCAATTGCCGCAGCAGGCATCTCCGTGTACGCCTGGAAGGGGATGACCGAGGAGGAATTTAACTGGTGCATTGAGCAAACGCTGTATTTTGGCGAGGAGCGTCAGCCGCTGAATATGATCCTGGATGACGGGGGAGACCTGACCAACATGGTTCTGGATCACTATCCGGAGTTGGCGCCGGGTATTCGCGGGGTTTCCGAGGAAACCACTACCGGGGTTAACCGCCTCTACGAGCGGCAGAAAAAAGGAACTTTACCCCTGACAGCCTTTAATGTAAACGACTCGGTGACCAAATCGAAATTTGACAATAAGTACGGCTGCCGCGAGTCGCTGGTGGACGGCATCCGCCGCGCCACCGATATTATGATCGCCGGTAAAGTAGCCGTCGTAGCCGGGTACGGCGATGTGGGCAAAGGATCCGCCGCTTCTCTGCGCGGCGCCGGCGCCCGGGTTATTGTGACTGAGATCGACCCCATTTGTGCGTTGCAGGCAGCTATGGACGGCTACGAAGTCAAAAAGATGGATAACGCCGTTTTGGAGGCCGATATTATTGTCACCGCGACGGGGAATAAAAATATTGTGGTGGGCCGGCACTTTAAAGCAATGAAGCATAACGCCATCGTGTGCAACATCGGCCATTTTGATAACGAAATTGACATGGCCTGGCTGGAGAATAATTACGGTCACAGCAAAGTAAACATCAAGCCGCAGGTGGATAAATATACGATTGATGACCATGATATCATCGTGCTGGCCGAAGGACGCCTGGTAAATCTCGGCTGCGCCACCGGGCATCCCTCGTTTGTGATGTCCAACTCTTTCAGCAACCAGGTGTTGGCCCAGATTGAACTGTGGAATCATTCCGACCGCTATGAGAACAAGGTCTACACCCTGCCGAAGCACCTGGATGAAAAAGTGGCCAGGCTGCACCTGGCCCACATCGGAGTCGAGTTGGAAGAGCTTACCCCGGAACAGGCCGAATACATCGGGGTAAAGCCGGAAGGACCCTATAAATCCGATAGCTATCGCTATTAAAATATTGGAAACAAGACCCGGGAAAGGCTTCTATGTAAATTAGAAGCCTTTCTTTTTTTGTGTTTGAGAGCAAACCTTTTTAAAAGGTGTTAAAACGGCGTATTTGGGTAGCCGGACAGTTATCAAATGGAATTTCCCCACCCCGGCCCTCCCCGAATATCGGGGAGGGAGACCGGTTTCCTCCCGATTTTGGGGGGATCAAAGGGGGAACATTACCATTGCATCAAGGCAACTAAATAAACACCTTTTTTTTTACCCCTCGGCCGGTAAAATGGAAATCTAAAAACGTTTAAATTGATATCTGACAATGATTCTCCAAATTTAAGTGTGTAATTTTTACTTTTTCCGAGAGAAACCAAACCGATCGGAAACAATCTCGAATTAGTTCTAAGAAATTGTCTAAAAAAGACGAAAATATGAGAATTCTTAGTAATACGAACCCTGATGTTTTTGGAGAAAAATCTTTGAGGCCAAGAATGAGTAAGCGTTCCCTCTACCTGCTCTTCTTCATCTTGCTGGTGGTGCTGAATTCGGGAGTCCTGGCCCAAAATCGTCGCGTGGTAGGATTGTTGCCATTCCAGAATATGGGCGACCCGCGCACCGATTGGGTGTCCCGCGGAGTGGACGAACTGTTAAGAGATAAACTTTTGGCAATCGAAAGCCTGATTATCTATGAACAGTCCACCCTGGATCGATTTTTAGTCAAAGAGGGAATCCGGAAAGTTAGTGATGTGGACGCCAAAAAAGCGTTTGCCATCGGTAAGGCAACCGGGATTGAAGTGCTTTTCCTGGGAGATTACCAGGTGGAGCAATCTCACATTTCCCTGAATTTGAGACTGGTCAGCACCTATACCGGATCGAATATCTACAGCAATAAATTCGAAGGCTCGTTGCCGGAGATGTTCACTTTTTTCGAGAGAGTGGTGCTCAGGGGATTAGACGTGATGCAAATTCGGCTTTCGCCGGAAGAGCGGCAGGAAATTGCCCGGGCGCCCACTTCGTCCTTACAAGCCTTTGAGTCCTACTGCCGGGCTTACGTGGAAATCGACAAAGATTCTCCTATGGAAATTATCGCGGGATATTTTCAGCGCGCCATTCAAGCAGACCCGGACTTTTGGGAAGCGCGCTATAATTTAGGGGTGATCTATTACAACTTTCACCTCTACCGTAAAGCCTTACAGGAATTTGACCGGGTGAGCCAGGGGAATCCCAACTTCTACAAACCTTATTATGGGCGGGGGGTGATTAAATACCTGCAAAGAGAGTACCGCGAGGCCCTTACCCAATTGAAAGCCAGCCTGCGCCGCTTCCCGGATCATGACCGGAGCTATTTCTATTTAGGGATGGTTTATATGGAACTGGATTCGCTGAAGAAAGGGATTCAGGCCCTGGAGCGATCCATAGAACTGAATCCCAATTATCCTCCGGCCTATTATCAACTGGGATTGGCCGATATGAAGCGGGGCTGGTTTAAAAAAGCGATCTCTTCCCTGACCAGGGCCGCCCGCCTGAATCCCGATTACTACCTCTCCAATAACGCCCTCGGAGAGGCATACTATGCGCTGAACTTGTACGAAGAGGCCATCATCGAGTTCCGCAAGGCCATTAAGCTGAAACCCAATTTTGCCACGGCCTACTTTAATTTGGGCAACGCCATTTACCGCCGGGGGGCGCTGGCAGAAATTGTGGACGCCTTCTGGGCCCTGATCGAAGTGCAGTACGTTGCCGTGGGAAGCGACGGGCAATTAGGCGGCCCGATGCAGGATTTACAAGGGCTGCGCGACAAATCCCGTATCCGCGACTCTTCGAAAATTTTGAAGGAGATGGTCAACGCCTATCGCACTGCCCTGCAATATGATGATCGTTTCTACGAAGCCTCCTATAATTTAGCGCTGACTTATGAAAACTTAGGCAAGGTAGACAGCGCCGAGTTTTTTTATAAGCTGGCGATCAAGCAAAAGCCGGATTTGGCGCAAGCTCACATGCGCCTGGGCAAAATTTATGAACAGCGGCATGAGTATCAAAGCGCCCTGGATCAGTTTAAAACGGTAGTGTCGATTGAGCCGGCTTACTTTGCCGAGAATCCCAAGCTCGGGGAAAAATACCGTTATCTGAATATTATCGAGACGGTGTTGAATGAGAATATTGCCCTCCTGGAAGCCCAACCGGATAACGCCGCGGCGCTACTTACTATCGGAAAGATTTACCTGAGCCTGGGACGATACGGCCAGGCGGAGCATTATTATGAACAATTGGTGCAGATGAAGCCGAGTAATCGCCTGGCAAAACGCACCCTGGATCAAATTCGGCGACGTTTGCGCAAATTATAAGCATTCCTTCCCCAAAATCCCACTCTAATGTGATCGCCCTCATAGTCTTTTGGGAATCGATTTCCTTTCTTATTGAGACGTGAATTAGTTTCCGAAAAAATGCAATGTATTTGTGTAGTTGCCTTCATGCAATAGTAATGCCCCCCTTAATCCCTCCCGGCTGGCCGGGAGGGAAACTAGCCTCCCTCCCCGATTTCGGGGAGGGCTGGGGTGGGGAAATTTTCCGGGAAACTCGTTCATCACATTCAAACAATTTCATTTTCATACTAATTCACGGGTCTATAAGTAACATATTGTTTGTTCGTCATACGGGAAATCGAAACCATGTTATATGAAGTTGTCGGAGTGCGCCAGGATGAGCCGGAGTTAATCTACCGTTGGTTTACCACGGAGATGCACGATTTTGAACTCTACCTCTGGGAAAATCCGCAGCACCCCAATCAGATTATAAAATTCCATATCCTATATGAAAAGTACCCGGAAGGCCGGATTTTAGAGTGGCAGCATCCCGATTTATACCGCCAGGTCAGCTTTACACCGGAACTGACCGGGAAACTGTATAAACCGTCGATTCTCCTGGAGCCGGATCATCATACCGATTTATTTGGAGCGCTCCAGGCCTTCCTGGGCCGGATGGATGGATTACCGGGGTCAATCAGGGATTTTATACTTGCCCGGCTGATCCAGCCGATTGCCAAAGAGTTAGCGCTCCTTTAAAACGTTTCCCAAAAATTCTGCAAATTCACGGAAGTGAGCATAGCGGGCCGTAATAGCCAGGGCGTCCTGCACAGCCGGGCGGATATAGTCCAGGTAGGCCGGAGAATTGAAACGCCGGTAGTTATAGGCAAAAGCGCCGGCGTCATGGAGCTTGCGCTGGATCGCGGTGTAATCTATATAGCGCTGAATTTTTTCTGCATCCCATTTTTCGGAGTACTCCGGCAGGTTTTTTAAATAGGTTTCGAGCAAACTTTCCCGCTGGGGGTCGCTCAGGCGAGTGTAGGAATCCCACAGCAGCGAAACCAGGTCATAGAAAGGGCTGCCGAAGCGGGCGTCCTGAAAATCGATCAGAAGAAAGCGCTTGATGGAAGACTGATCCGGATCGATAAAAATATTGCTGCTCTGAAAATCCCGGTGAACAAACACCGGCTCGCTTAATTCGTCTAAGGCGCCGCATAATTCCCGGCAGAATGAATCGAACAGATCCCCCGGAACGTCTACTTTAAAATACCCTTCCAACAACTGTTCCCGCAGGTGAAACCGGCATTCATAGTGGTATTTTTCGGAATCAAAGCGGCGTTGAAAGGCGCGGCAATGCGCCTCGTAACGGCATTTTTGCCGGATATCCAACAGGTAATCCAGTAGCTGCCGGTAGACGGTAAAAGTTTCCCCGGGATTCTCTTTCAGATAATTCTCAACCGTGGGATGTTCAACAAATTCAGTGAAGATCCAGCCATGAGCGGGAACCATCTCGTACAGCCGGGGCGTTCCGACTCCCCTGCGGTGGAGATAGTAAAATATATTCATGAAATCATCTAAGGTATCCTTCTCTGCACGGGGAACGGTCATAAGCAGGACCGGATTGGCGGGGAAACTGCTGAATTGCCGAAAGTTCAAAAGGTAATAGCGACGGGAAGAGGCCCCGCCCTTGAGGGGAGACAGGGCAAATTGATCGCTGCCGAAATGCTCGGCGATGGAACGGGTCAGTGAGGGGAGAACGCTGTGCATCCTGTTTATCTTCTATTTAGTGTTTGGCCGAATAGTCACTAAGTATCTGTTTATAATCGGTTGAAAAGTAATAAATTCCCACGAATGTTTAACATAAATATTGAACTTACGCAAGATAATTCACGAAAAGAGGTAGCATTGGCCAACGTTTTTATTTTAGGCATATGAGGCATGTCAAATTGCACTTCATTTCCCCGAAGGGGAAAAATATTATAGCCCAGGGCAGCGCCCTGGGGCAGAAATCAAAAAATATTTAAAGCCCTGAAG
>JAJRYW010000592.1 GCA_024275555.1 Calditrichota bacterium
GATAGGCCGCAGGCGTTTGTTCCCTGCGATCCCCAGGCGGGTTGCGAGGCGGAGGCGGACTGGGGAACGGCGCAAGCGATTATCGCCGGGGAGCAGGTACGGCTTAAGTTTTTCTGTATGCGCTCAAAATATTCGGGCAAGCATTTTGTGCGCTTCTATCCCGGGGAGCGGCAGCAGGCCTTTTTTGATGCACACATCCAGGCGTTTTATTTTTTTGGCGGGGTGTTTCCGGTTTTGATCTATGACAATTTAACCACCGCGGTGCGCAAGGTGCTCCAGGGAAGCACCCGCATAGAACAGGAGGCGTTTCGTAAATTCAAGGCTTATTATAGTTTCCAGGCCCGTTTCTGTAATCCCGGCGAGGGGCATGAGAAAGGCGGCGTTGAGGGGATGATCGGCTTTGCGCGGCGTAATTACATGGTGCCTGTGCCGGAGGCCGCAAGCCTGGAAGCGTTGAACGAGAAGGTTCTTGCGCAATGTGTGGCTTACGGGAATCATAAGATGAGTGGGCGGGAGCGGAAGGTTGATACATTGTTCGGGGAGGAAACAGGGCAGCTTCTCCCCCTTCCTGATTTTGCGTTCAGCAATATCCAGACGCATAGCGGTCGGGCTGACAAGTACGCTACGGTTATAGTAGACAAGAATCGCTATTCGGTACCCAGCCGTTATGCGGGGTTTAAGGTGAGTGTTCTGCTCTATGCACAACGGGCAGAGATTTTTTACCGCCGCCAAAAATTGGCTTCGCATCAGCGTTTGTATGGCAATAATAAATGGAGTCTGAACCCGGATCATTACCTGGAACTCATTCAGCAACGGCCCATGGCCTTCAATAGCGCCCGTCCCATCCGGCAGTGGAAAAATAGCTGGCCCGAGTCACTGAATCTTCTGCCGGCAAAATTTTGCAGCCGCCAGGGACAAACCAAAGGAATCAAGGATTTCATTTCAGTGCTCATGCTCTACCGGGAATATAAGGCGGACGAGGTGGAAGCCGCAGTTGAACTGGCCCTGGAAAACAATATCAGCGGAAGTTCCGGAGTACGCTGCATTCTCCTCTACACTCTCCACACCGGTGTAGACATAGCATCTTTGGAGAACTGGCCGAGTCTGCCGCCACCCGATGTAACCGTTTATGCGCAGTTGGGGGGTGTGGCATGAAAGAGGCAACCTTAGCGGCGCTGAAGGGAAATCTGAAGGCGCTGAAGCTCTCTACCATAGCGGGTAATATTGAGGTGCATCTGCGCCAGGGGACTGATGCCGGGATAGGTTACGATGAGTTTCTGCTGGAGCTGACTGTTGTTGAACTGCAGACCAGGGCTCAAAACCGGGAGAAGCGCAGGATAAGGGAGGCGAAATTTCCCCTGATAAAACCCCTGGAGACGTTTGACCTGAATGCCGTGCCGGAGCTGGATATCCGGCTCATACGGGAGCTGTCGGGGTGTGGCTATATAACGGAGCGCCGGAATGTTATCTTTCTTGGCCGAAGCGGTGCCGGCAAGACCCATCTGGCCACCGCCCTGGGCATAGAGGCTTGCAAAAACAACTACAGGACCCGTTTTGTAACCTGCTATGGCTTGGTAAATGAACTGCTCGAGGCCGGCAAAGAGCGGGATTTGAGCCGGATTCTGCAAAGATATGCCCGTTATGATCTGCTTATTTTAGACGAACTCGGCTATATTCCCTTTTCCAAAGAGGGTTCTGAGATGCTGTTTCAACTCCTGGCACAACGGCACGAAATGGGGGCGGTCATGATTACCACAAACCTGGGCTTTGCAGACTGGACGCAGGTCTTTGGCGACCCGGTCATGACGGCGGCCCTGTTGGACCGCTTAACCCATAAAGCCCATATCATCAACTGTACCTGGGACAGTTACCGGTTAAAACAGAGCCTTAAGGAAAAAAAATAATTCAGAGGAAAGGGGGTCAAAACCCATGGAAACCACAGTGTATAACCCGCAAAAGGGCAGGCTGGAAACGATTGATGTACAGGTTACCAAAGAAAATACCACCTGGTTTGATAATTGCGCTTTTGCCCATGATATCCACCGGATTACGGATATAGAAGGGGGTCTGCTGATCAGCGAATACGGCTATTCTTATCCGTGCTGGATTTATGACAAATCAAGGGCTGACATTGATTATAGCCAGCAGAAAGCATTGGAATTGAGACGGTTGTATGAATAATTCCCGCTGATGTAATGTTCGGCGGCGGCAGGAGAAAGGAAATCAGGGATGATCGCCCCTTGTCATCCCATATCATCAACTTGAATCAGGGTGGTCAAAATTCGGTTGTCACAGGTGGTCAATTTTCGGTTGTCATTCACAAATATTGCTAAAATCTTTCTCATATCCCCTCCCGTAACTTAAAGTTAACACTTACACCTGTGTTGTGTGATTACACCTCTATTGTGGGACACCTCTTTGTTTGATGCTTGACTTATTTATCACCACAAGCTGGTCCACCAAACCTCAACTTTACAATGACAACTTTTTTAGCGTACAATATAATTTACTAAATTATAATGGCCAAAATTAGCACTATTTGGATGATTTCCATCGCTTCCGATAAAGA
>JAJRYW010000593.1 GCA_024275555.1 Calditrichota bacterium
ACCTGGCCGCAGATTTAGCCGGGGTTTCCCGGCTGGACTATGCACCCAACCTTCGTATTGCCCGGGTAATGTGTTCCGGTAGAATCCATCCGGAGTTTGTGCTCTGGGCTTTTAAGAAAGGAGCAGACGGGGTGCTGATCGGCGGTTGCCATCCCGGCGACTGCCATTACATAGAGGGCAATTACAAGGCGCTGCGCCGCTATACCCTGCTCAAGCGTCTCCTGCCCCAATTCGGCGTCGACGCCCGACGGCTGCGCCTGGAGTGGATTTCCGGTTCTGAGGCAGATAAGCTTCGAACCGTGGTAAATGAATTTACCGAGCAATTGAAAGAGCTGGGGCCGCTGAACATTGCGGACCAGCGACGGGAATGGCGGCAACAGACGGCAAATGGGCGGGTCGATGAAGTGCAAGAGAAAGCAACGCACAAAGTTGAGGAGGCCTGATCATGGAAAAGCCAAAAATCGCCTTTTATTGGTGCGCCTCCTGCGGCGGCTGTGAAGAAGCCGTCGTGGACCTTGCGGAAGATATCCTCGCCGTCACGGAAAAGGCAGATATTGTCTTTTGGCCGGTCGCCATGGATTTTAAACGCAGCGACGTGGAGCAAATGGCAGATAAAGAAATCCGGGTCTCCTTTATCAACGGGGCGGTGCGGCTTTCCGAGCAGGAGGAGATGGTGCATCTGCTGCGCCGGAAATCTCAATTGATTGTCGCTTTTGGCGCTTGCGCCCAGATGGGCGGAATTCCCGGCCTGGCCAACGCCGTTTCCCGGGATGAGATCATAAATTACTACTACCACTCCGGCCCCATGCTGGTTAATCCTGAGCAAACCGAACCGCAACCGGAGTATGTCGAGCAAAAGCTGGGATTTGACCTGCCGGTCTTCTATGAGCGGGTGCGGGCGCTGGACCAGGTCGTTGAGGTGGACTACTATCTTCCCGGTTGTGCGCCCACCCCGGGTATCATTGCCGCCGCTGTGTTCACACTGCTCTCCGGTGAACTTCCTCCAAAGGGAAGCGTGCTGGCTTCCTCCAAATCACTCTGCGAGGAATGCGAACTGAATAGCACTAAACCGGATGAAGGGATTCGGATCAAACAATTCAAGCGCCCCCCGGAAGTCGACCGGATCGACCCCAATCAATGCTTGCTTGTCCAGGGGTTGATATGTCTTGGTCCGGTAACGCGGGGCGGTTGCGGAGCGCTATGTATTAAAGGCAATATGCCCTGCACCGGTTGTTTTGGTCCGCTGGATGGCGTGCGTGATTTTGGCGCGACAGCTCTCTCCTTCATCGCCTCGTTGGTAGACAGCAACGACCCGGAGGAGATTGAGCGGATATTAAACCGGGGTATCCCGGATCCATTGGGCGCGTTCTATCTCTACTCGCTGCCCAAATCGATGCTCTACGGCCGGATAAACGGTAAAACGGCCCCGGAAGATATGCGTGATACCGCGATAGAACACCAGTAGAAAGTATGTCATTCATAATAAGATAAGGAAAATACACCATGGCCAGAATAATAGAAATTGATCCGGTTACCCGCCTGGAAGGACACGGGAAAATTGAAATCTTTATTGATGACCGGGGCGAGGTGGAAAAAGCCTATTTTTCCATTCCGGAATTGCGGGGATTTGAAACCTTCTGCCGCGGTAAAGCCGCCGAAATGATGCCCCAGCTTACCGCCCGGATTTGCGGAGTCTGCCCCTCGGCCCATCACATGGCCTCAACCAAAACATTAGACGCCCTCTACCGGGTGGAACCCACCTCAGCGGCAAAAAAACTTCGGGAAATGTTCTACAGCATGTTTATGGTGGAGGATCATTCGCTGCATTTTTACATTTTGGGCGGCCCGGATTTCATCGTCGGCCCGGACGCGCCCAAAGCGGAACGGAACGTGCTGGGCGTCATCAGTAAAGTGGGACTGGAAACCGGCAAGAAAGTTATTGCCCTGCGCAAAGAAGTGCGGGAAAAGATGACCTACCTGGCCGGAAAGGTGATCCACCCGGTATGGGGACTGCCCGGCGGCGTGGTTAAAGGGCTTAGGAAAGAAGATCAGCAATCGTTTATTGAAACCGCTCGGAATTGCGTCGAGTTTGCGGAATTTACACTACAGGCTTTTAAAGATTTGGTTTTGGCAAACCCGGCCTATGTTGACCTGATCCTCTCCGACGCCTACACTCACAAGACCTACTACATGGGCCTGGTGGACCAGCAAAACCGGGTAAATTTTTATGACGGCATGATCCGTGTAGTCGATCCTGACGGCCGGGAATTCCTAAAGTTCGAGGCCCGCGATTACCTCACTCACCTCGGCGAGCATGTCGAACCCTGGACTTATATCAAATTCCTGTTTTTAAGACAGGTGTGCTGGCAAGGATTTGTCGACGGCCCGCAATCCGGAATTTACGCCGTGGCGCCCCTTGCCCGGCTCAATGCCGCAGACGGCATGGCTACCCCCAAAGCACAAGAAGCTTACCAGGAGTACTTTCAGACACTGGGCGGCAAACCGGTTCATCACACCCTGGCCATGCACTGGGCCCGGGTCATCGAAATTCTCTATGCAGCAGAGCGTTTTCTGGAATTAGCCCAGGATGAAGAAATCACCTCAGACAAGTTGCGCAACATTCCCACGGAAATACCGGCAGAAGGCGTCGGCGTGGTGGAAGCGCCCCGGGGCGCTTTGTTCCATCACTACAAAACGGATCAAGACGGGCTGATTACCGAGGCCAACCTGGTCGTGGCTACCCAAAATAATGCAGCGCGATTGGCCATGTCAGTCGACAAAGCTGCAAAGGGATTGATTAAAAACGGCGAGGCGGATGAACGCGTTTTGAATATGGTGGAGATGGCTTTTCGCGCCTACGACCCCTGCAACGCCTGTGGCACCCATGTCTTGCCGGGCCGGTTTCAACCGACCATCAATATTCGCAACCGGCGCGGCGAGATCATTAAAACGATCCATTAACTTCAGGGCCGCTGAATTGGCGGATAAAAAACCCTGCACTTAGCAGGAGGACGACCCAATGACCGGGAATAAAAGCGGGCAATCGAGCGCCCTGATTTTGGGCATAGGCAACACCATTTACGGAGACGACGCGATTGGCATTTACCTGGCCCGGGCGCTGCAGGAACAGGGGCAATTCCCGGCGGAATTCCGGATTACCGAAGAAATGGGCCTGGGCTTATTAGAGAAACTGTGCGGTTATAAACAACTGATTGTGATCGACAGCATCCTCACACCTGACAACAACATCGGCAAAGTTCATCACTATAAAGGAGAAGATTTTATCTCCTTAACCCATTTTAGCTGCCACTATGCCGGGCTTCCGGAACTGTTTCATATTGCCCGGTTATTGCAGTTGGATTTTCCGCAGCAAATTCATATTCTGGGTATTGAAATCAGCGATGCGACCACGGTGTCGGACACGCTCTCCCCGGCCCTGCGCCGGAAATTCCCGGGAATATTAGCAAATGTTCACCAAATTTTAGAGAAAGTACTTCAACCGGGAACGATTTATCAGAAAAATAATTGAGAGAGCGATATGGCTTTGCTCCGGCCAAAGGGAGTCAATTATCCGACATTCGAAACGGGTGAAAAATCGGATAGAGGATTTGGGGAATTTAAAAAGGAAGCCTAAAATGAATGCCGAAGAACATAAGCAGGGGGTGTTTTCAGACTATGGCCTTATTTTGTCTCACGGGGAAGATGCTCCCGGGCGTTATGATAATCCGGGAGTTAAAATACTCTTTATTGAGACATGAATTAGTTTCCTAAAAGACAAAATGTATTTGTGTAGTTGCCTTCATGCATGGTAATGTTCCCCCCTTAATCCCCCGTTCGGCTGAGCTCACGACGAAGCCCGAAATCGGGGGGAAACCGGTCCCCCTCCCCGATTTCGGGGAGGGCCGGGGTGGGGAAATTTCACTTGATAACTGCCCGGCTACACAAATACGATGAAGCTTTTGCTGTAAAACGAGTCAATGTACTGGGAGAGAGTAATTTTTGAGGGTATTACGTCGCCTTTCGGCTGGCTCAGACTGACTACGCTTGCCAAATTTAATTGTCTCGCTGTAGGTAACTCGCTCATCATATTAAACAACTACATTTTCATATTAATTCACGGGTCTATAACACCAATCACATGTTAAACTTATAGATGCGTGAATAAATTCGAGAAGACCGCCGGTTCTCCGGAATGCGGTTACCGGGCCAATCTATATTCGCGGATTAATTCACGCCTCTATAAAATAAAAAGTGTCCGGTGCTGAACTCTGCGTCAAATTTTTCGACTCGTGATTAGCTTTATTACATTTAGCGGATATTTGCAAACACAGTCGGTGCAGGGATTGTTCAGCATCCGGCAGCAGGGGCATCCCCAAAAACAAACGCCCGCTCCGGGAAACCGGGCAGGCGTTTTCAATTCAATTCGAGATAGGATAGAGCTATTCCTCTCCATCATTCCCGATTGATTCTGACGGACAGCTTTTCATGGCATTTTTCAACTGGGCTTCTTCCTGCTCATTTTCCGGTTGCTTAAATACATATTAATATTCTCCCTCCGCAGATTCCCGGACATTCCTGGGCGCTTCATCAACACACAAAAAGCAGGCGTCACAACTTTGATCGACATACCACTTTCCCGGCGCACTTTCCGGCCAACGGTCATTTTTATTCGGCATAAGATTCTCCTTCTTTTTTCTACGTGCTGTGTGTATATAGGCTACAGTCATTTTCTTTACGAATACATGCGTTAAATAAATTTAAATAGAATTTGTTCCCATCCAAGCCCAATTTAAATCAACAATTTAACGTGGTTTAGCACATGACAAATATCATGTTTTCTCCTGACTCCCCTCATTTTTTTTTACCCTGTTTATTCTCAAATTAATGCGGCGATAATAGAGAACGGTTATCAAAAAAACATGGTACAAGTGCTATTCTCTCATCCTCAAAGCCACAGGAGAGCATATGGTCATACTGGAGCGGAGTGATTTCAGCAAATTATTTAAGCTACTCAAGGAACAAGGGTACCAGATTATCGGACCAACGGTTCAAAATGAGGCTATTGTTTATGACGAGCTTGATTCTCCGGAAGATCTACCGGTTGGCGTTCTCGATGAACAAAGCGGAGGCCATTATTCCTTGAAACAAACCCGGGAATCTCACTTATTCAGCTATGTCGTGGGGCCCACCTCCTGGAAACGCTTTTTGCATCTGGCCGAACTTACTTTATGGACCGCCAAGAAGGACGGCGATAAGCTGCACATACAAGCCGAGAACAGCAAAGCTCCCCGGTACGCCTTTCTGGGTGTCCGCGCCTGCGAACTGGCTGCCATCGACATCCAGGACCGGGTGTTTTTGCAGGGAGAATATATTGATCCGCACTATCAAAAGCGGCGCAGCAATATTTTTACCATTGCGGTAAACTGCACTCGTCCCGGGGGCGCCTGCTTTTGCAGTTCCATGAATACAGGCCCGAAAGCAAAACAGGGATTCGACCTTTCCCTTACCGAGGTCTACCGCAAATCTCAGCACTATTTTGTATTGGAAAGCGGCAGTAAAAAAGGGGAGGCTCTGTTAGCGGCTTTAAACGCCCCGGCGGCTGAGGAAACCCAGATTGCCGAAGCAGACCGGGCCCTTGAGAAGTCCGCGGAAAAGATGGGCAAGGAGATGCCTGTCGAAGGCCTGAAGGAAGTTTTGGAGCGCCATTTTGAGCATCCTTATTGGGAAGAGATTGCCAAACGTTGCCTTAACTGCGCCAACTGCACCATGGTCTGCCCCACCTGTTTCTGCACTACGGTGGAGGATGTTACCGATCTGACCGGCGATGTTGCCAGCCGGGTGCGGCGCTGGGATTCCTGCTTTACGGTCGATTTTTCCTATATCCACGGGGGCAGTATCCGCGCCTCGGGTATGTCCCGCTACCGGCAATGGATGACTCATAAATTAGCCCGCTGGCAGGATCAGTTCGATGTCAACGGCTGTGTGGGCTGCGGACGCTGCATTACCTGGTGCCCGGTAGGAATAGATATCACCGAAGAAGCAGCGGCGTTTCGCAAAATTGATAAAAAAGCGCGCAAAAGACAAAAGAAGTTGGCAAGCTAAAAAGTCTGTCACCTATCATGTTAGGAGAGTAAAATGGAAGACCTGAGGAAAATTCTCAAAGAACATCCTTTTTTTGCCAAACTGCCGGCCAAGTATTTGGACATGGTGGTCGGATGCGCCAGTAATGTTCGTTTTGACGCCGGCGAGTACATTTTCAAGGAAGGCCAGAAAGCGGATACCTTTTACCTGATCCGGCATGGGAAAGTGTCCATCGAGACCTATATTCCCAACCAGGGGCCGGTTGTCATCGACACCGCAGAAGCCGGCCAGGTGCTGGGATGGTCCTGGTTATTTCCCCCCTACCGCTGGCATTTTGACGCCCGGGCCCTGGAGCTTACCCGCGCAGTTGCCCTGGACGGCAAATGCCTGCGCAAAAAGCAGGAAAAAGACCACGAACTGGGCTATTACCTGATGAAAGATTTTGCACAAATCATGGAGGAAGTGCTCCAGGCAACTCGGCTGCGGCTGCTGGATTTATATCGCAACCCGGAAAATGAACACGCCTAATTGGAAAGCTTACATCCACTAAATCTGGAAGAGAATATGGCTGCAAAACCCGATCCTATGATCCCCATTCCGTATCGGATTGAGCGTATAGGTAAAGAAACAGACGACACCTTTACCCTGGAACTGCTTCCGGCAGATGATCTCTCGATCAAACCTTTTTTACCCGGGCAATTTAACATGCTTTATGTCTTTGGCGTTGGAGAAGTGCCCATCTCCATCAGCGGCGACCCGTTTCACCCCCAAACCCTGGTGCATACCACCCGGGCCGTGGGTACCGTAACCCGCGCGATGAAGAAACTGAGAAAAGATGCGCTCATCGGGGTGCGGGGGCCTTTCGGAACCGCCTGGCCGGTGGAAAAAGCCGCCGGGGACGATGTGGTTATCATTGCCGGGGGAATCGGCCTGGCCCCGCTCCGCCCGGTGATCTACAGCATCCTGGCCCAGCGGGAACGATTTGGCAAAATTGTGCTGCTCTACGGCACCCGCACCCCGGACGACATCCTTTTCAGAAAAGAACTGGAAAGCTGGCGTAAACGTTTTGATATGGAAGTCTTCGTAACCGTAGACCGGGCCGCCGGCAATTGGATGGGCAATGTCGGCGTAGTAACCCAACTGATCCCCAAGGCGCCGTTTGACCCCTACAACGCCACCGCCATGATCTGCGGCCCGGAAGTGATGATGCGCTACACCATCATGGCCCTGGAAAACCGGGGAGTAAAACATAAACGAATTTACATATCCCTGGAACGGAACATGAAATGCGCCGTGGGATTCTGCGGCCACTGCCAATACGGGCCCAAGTTTATCTGCAAAGACGGGGCCGTCTTCCGCTACGACCAGGTTGACGATATTTTTATGCTCCGCTAATGTGGGAAGAATTATTAAAAAAGGTGCGATGATGAAAAAAAAGTCTAAAAAGCCTAAGATTGCCGTGTGGAAGTTTGCCTCTTGCGACGGCTGCCAGCTTTCTCTGCTGGATTGTGAAGACGAACTGCTCGATCTGGTTGGTGAAGTGGAGATTGCCTACTTTCCGGAAGCCTCCCGGGCCTATATTAAAGGGCCGTATGATATCTCCCTGGTGGAAGGGTCCATCACCACCTCCCACGACGCCGAGCGAATCCACCAGGTGCGCCGGCAATCCGGTGTGGTCATCACCATCGGCGCCTGCGCTACATCGGGGGGGATCCAGGCCCTGCGCAATTTTGCCGATGTGCAGGACTACATTCCCATAGTCTACGCCTCGCCGGAGTACATCTCTACGCTTAAAAAATCCACTCCCATTAATGAACACATCTATGTGGATTTTGAACTGCGCGGTTGCCCGATCAACAAATACCAATTACTGGAAGTCTTTAATGCGTTCCTGAACGGCCGCAAAGCGAATATTCCTAAACACAGCGTCTGCATGGAGTGTAAACAGAAAGGGAATGTTTGCATCATGGTTTCGCAGCAAATCCCCTGTTTGGGGCCGGTTACCCAGGCCGGCTGCGGCGCGCTCTGTCCCAGCTACCAACGGGGATGTTTTGCCTGCTACGGCCCCAAAGAGACGCCCAATGCAGCCTCGTTAGGCGACTGGTTTAAACAGGCCGGGTTAGACAACGAGGAGATTACCCGCATGTTCCGGGGCGTCAGCAGCTACGCAGACGCCTTCCGGAAGGAAAGCGCACGGCATGAACATCCCTGGAACAATGGCAAATGAATGGGGAACCGGATGGTCCGTAACCAGCAACGAAGAGGAAAACTATGAGCAGCGCCAAGAAAAATCAAACCATAAAAGTAGATTATTTAGCCCGGGTAGAAGGCGAAGGGTCGCTTTACATCAAAATCAGGAATGATAAAGTTACCGATGTTAAGTTTAAAATTTTCGAACCGCCCCGATTTTTTGAAGCCTTTTTGCGGGGCCGGCAATACCATGAGGCGCCGGATATTACCGCCCGGATCTGCGGCATTTGTCCCATCGCTTACCAGATGAGTTCGGCCCTGGCAATGGAAGACGCCCTGGGGGTAAGCATCGACGGGCCGATCCGCGAGTTGCGGCGCTTCATTTACTGCGGCGAGTGGATCCAAAGCCACGCCCTGCACATCTACATGCTCCACGCCCCGGATTTCCTGGGTTACCAGAGCGTCATCCACATGGCCGAGGATCACCCCGAGACGGTGCAGAACGCCCTGCAACTGAAAAAAATCGGCAACGAGATTATGACCCTGATCGGCGGCCGGGATATCCACCCCATCAACGTCGCGGTGGGGGGATTCTACCACATCCCTCCCAAAAAAGCGTTTGCGGAATTGGCCGAGCGGCTGAAATGGGCCCGCGATGCTTCCATCGAGACCGTAAAACTGACAGCGGCTTTCGAGTTTCCCAAACTGGAGCGCGACTACGAATTCGTGGCCCTGCATCATCCCGACAAATATCCCTTTAACGAGGGACGGCTCATCTCCAACAAAGGACTGGATATCGCTATCAATGAGTATGAAGATCATTTTGAAGAGATACATGTGGAGCATTCCAACGCGCTGCAATCGACCCGCAAAGGACACGGCGCCTACCATGTCGGGCCGCTGGCGCGCTTCAACCTCAACTTCGACCAGCTTAGCGACACCTGCAAAAATCTCTGCAAAGAAGTGGGTTTTATGCCGCCGGTGCTCAATCCCTTCAAAAGCATTATCGCCCGCAGCATCGAAACGCTCTACGCCTGCGAGGAGGCGCTGCGGATCATCGAAACGGTAGAGTTTCCCAAAGAGAGCCGCGTGAAAATCACCCCCCGGAAAGGCGTCGGCTACGGCTGCACGGAAGCGCCCCGGGGTATTTGCTGGCACAAGTATACTCTGGATGACGAGGGGCTGATTCAATTTGCCAAAATTGTTCCGCCCACGGCCCAGAACCAAAAAACCATAGAAGAAGATTTGCATGATTTTGTGGTCGATCACAAAGATTTGCCCAAAGATCAGCTTACCTGGCAGTGCGAGCAGGCGGTGCGCAATTACGACCCCTGCATTTCCTGCGCCACGCACTTCTTAAAAGTAGAAATTGATAAAGAATAGCCAAAAGTTGATGTATTATAGGCAGCGATTAAATAGAGGAGAGCACAATGAATTTTGGCGTTCCTAAAGAAGTTCGCCCGTTTGAATTCCGGGTAGGACTCACCCCGGCGGCGGTAGACACCCTGGTCCGCGCCGGTCACACCGTTTTTGTAGAACGCGGCGCCGGCCTGAAAGCCGGATTCCGTGATGAAGATTATACTGCCTTTGGCGCACAAATCGTTTATAGCGCAAAGGAAGCCTACGGCCGGGCCGATGTGGTAATTAAAATTGGCCGACCGACTGAAGATGAGTACGATAATTTTCGTCCCCAACAAACCATTTTGAGTTTTCTGCACCTGGCGGTGGCCTCCCCGGATTTGGTTTCCATTCTGGAGAAGGAGGAAATCACTGCAATTGGTTTAGAAACGATCGAAACGGACGAAGGCACCCTTCCGGTGCTGATGACCACGTCCGAAATTGCCGGGCGCATGGCCCCGATTATTGCCGGGGATTTGCTGGGCAGTTTTAAAGGCGGCCGGGGCACCTTGTTAAGCGGCATCCCCGGGACGCCCGGGGCCGAGGTGGTCATCATCGGGGCGGGGGTGCTGGGCAAAAACTCCGCCCGGGCCTTCCGGAGCCTGGGCGCCCAGGTAACCATGCTGGATAAAGACTACAAGACCCTCCAGGAAATTGATGAAATGTTTAAAGGGCAAATCACCACCTTGTTTGCCACTCCGCACAACATCACCAAGACCATTTCCTTTGCCGATGTGCTGGTCTGCAACGCCGCCTTGCCGGGCGGAAAAGCCCCCACGCTGGTTACCCGCGATATGCTGCGGCTGATGAACCGCCGGGCGGTGATTCTGGATTTAGCAATCAACAGCGGCGGCAATGTGGAAACCAGCCGCCCCACCAACCTGGCCGACCCCTCTTTTGTCGAAGAGGATATCATCCACTATTGCGTTCCCAATGTACCCTCCCGGGTAGCGCGCACCGGCAGCCACGCCTTTGCCAACTCGGTGCTGCCCTACCTTTTGGAGATGGGACGCTCGGGCCTCGAAGGCGCTATTAATATGATGCCGGACTTGCGGCGAGGAGTAAACACACTGAAGGGGAAATTAGCCCATCCCCGTGTTGCGAAAACGATGGGTAAAGAAGTGGAGGTAAAGTAATGTCCTGGAGCGAAATCTTTCGTCAAAAGGTAACCGATGCGGCGACAGCCGTTTCTCAGATAAAATCCAATGACCGGGTCTATATCGGCTGCGGCGCAGGGGTGCCGCAAGTGCTGGTAAATGCCTTAGTCGAGCGGGCCGATGAACTCTCCTGCGTCGAGTTGACCCACCTGCTGCACTTTGGCGAAGCGCCCTATGTGGAGCCGCAATATAAAGGCGTCTTTTGCCACAACGCCCTGTTTATCGGGGCCAATGTGCGCTCGGCGGTGCAACGGGGGCAGGCCGATTTTACCCCGGTTTTTCTATCGGAAATCCCCTATCTTTTCCGGGCCGGAATTCTTCCGCTGGATTTTGCCTTAATCCATCTCTCCCCGCCCGATGAACACGGTTTTTGCTCTTTTGGGGTGGAGATCGGCTGCACCAAACCGGCGGCCGAGAGCGCTAAAGTGGTGATTGCCGAAGTCAACCGGCGCATGCCGCGCACCCTGGGCGACAGTTTTATCCACGTGCGCGACATTGACATCATCGTCGAGACCGACTACCCCCTTCCGGAAGCGCCCCAGGGCGGGGCCACCGATGTGCATCAGACCATCGGGAAGATGATTGCCGAACAGATACCCAACGGCGCCACCCTGCAGATGGGGATCGGCTCCATTCCCGATGCGGTGCTGGCCAACCTGGGCAATCACCGCGACCTGGGTGTGCACACCGAGCTATTTTCCGACGGCGTGGTGGAGTTGGTCGAGGCGGGAATCATCAATGGCGCCAAAAAGACCCTGCATCCCGGTAAAGTGGTGGCGGGATTTTTGTTCGGCTCCCAAAAGCTGTACAATTTTATCCAGGATAATCCCATTATCGAGATGCATCCCACGGACTATGTGAACGATCCGTTTATTATCTCGCAGAATGACAATATGATCAGCATCAACAGCGCCATCGAGGTGGACTTAACCGGCCAGGTGGCGGCGGACTCAATCGGTCCTCGCTTTTACAGCGGCGTGGGGGGGCAGTTAGACTTTGTGCGGGGAGCTTCCCGCTCCAAAGGCGGCAAACCAATCATTGCCCTGCCCTCCTCGGCCAAAGGCGGACAAGTCTCCCGCATTACACCGACCCTGAAAAACGGCGCCGGGATTACCACCACCCGCAGCGACGGCGCCACCATTGTCACCGAATACGGTATTGCCGATTTATTCGGAAAGACCATCCGGCAGAGAGCCAGAATGCTGATCGACCTGGCCGCCCCGCAATTCCGGGAAGATTTGGAACGACAGGCCAAAGAATTGCATTACTTATAAGGGTGCTAATTTTGGCCGGGACCGCTTCAGGCGCCCGGCTGCTAAACAAACTGTCAGCGGATATTGAGAGAGTCAAGCATACATACCATCGGATTGATTGGCGTGGGCAATGAACTCCGCGGCGACGACGGAGTCGGCCTGCAAATCGCCCGGGAAATTGACCGGCAGATGCCTCATCATTGCCGGGTTATTATCTCCTCCGGAGAAGGCTCCGAGTTGATCGAGCAGATCAACCTCTTTCCCCAGGTATATATTTTTGACGCCGTCTACACCCAGGAACAACCTCCGGGCGCTATTTACCGGTTTGACGCGGTCGCCGAGCCCATCCCGGTGGACTTTTTTCACTACTCCACCCACAAATTTTCTTTAGCCGAAGCGGTAGAACTGGCCCGGGTGCTGGAACAATTGCCGCCGAAATTGATCATCTACGGGGTGGAAGGACAACAATTTGAGTTTGGTGCGCCATTGCATCCGGAAGTCTGCAAGGCAATCCCCCGGGTGGTAGATATGGCCCTGCGGGATATTGCCAATGATATGGAAAAGCATTAACCCCTCCCGGGGCGTCTACCCAAGACGACCGCCCGGGGTCTGAAATGCATCCGGGCGTTGAGACTTTGCACGGAAGCGCCGGCGCCTTTCGATAAGAATCTGAACACATGGCTGTTCAGTTTACTATAGACGATGAAATAGCCTTTCCGAAGGTATGAGAGGTCTATGATGTACGTTACTATATTCGAAAGGAGCCCATGATGGAAAATCACCGCAGAATTAAAAAAACCAGAGAGCGCCCCAAACCGTTCGTGCTTCCCGAGTATTGCAAGGGTTGCGGGCGATGCATCGATGCCTGTCCGCAGGACTGCATAGAGATCGGAACCGAGATTAATCCCAAGTCCGGGTTAATTCCGGTCGTGATCCATTTAGACAATTGCAATGGGTGCGGGCTGTGCATCACCGCCTGCCCGGAACCGTACGGGCTGGCCCAGACCATGAACCCGGAAGCCGAGTTGGAAAATCCCTTTATACTGTTCGGCGAACCGGAAACAACCGCCCCGACGCCTACCGCTGTGCCGGATAGAACTATCCCTCTTCCCAAAACAGAGCCGCTGGTAATTAAGGGCACCTATGCTTCCGCCATCGGCGCGCTGTTGGCCGGCTGCCGGCATTTTTTCGGGTATCCGATTACCCCGTCCACCGAAGGGGCGGAGTTAATGGCCAAAATTCTGCCCAAACTGGACGGCGTCTTCGTCCAGGCCGTATCGGAAGTTGCCACGGTAAATATGATTTACGGCTGCGGCGGGGCCGGTAAACCGAGTATGACCTTCACCTCCTCGCCGGGCTTCAGCCTGATGCTGGAAGGGATCTCGTATATGATCGGCTCGGAAGTTCCCGGCGTATTTGTCAACGTCATGCGCGGCGGCCCGGGCCTGGGCAATATCGCCCCGGAACAGTCGGACATCAAATTAGTCTGCCGCGGCCTGGGGCACGGCAATACTCATGCAATCGCGCTAGCGCCCTCCTCTCCCCAGGAGATGCTCGACCTGACCATGCTGGCCTTTCAATTGACTTTTAAATACCGCAACCCGGTGATTATTCTGGGCGACGGCTACCTGGGACAGATGACCGGCAAGGTGACCCTCCCGGATTACATGATTGAACCGGGCGTGCCGGAATGGGCGGTCTATGGAGACGAGGCCCATCGCAAGAACCTGATTTGCTCCATCGAACTCTCCGAGCCCGACCTGGAACTGCATAATATTCACCTCAACCAAAAATACCAGCGGATGATCGAGGAAGAACAGCGGGCCGATCTCTATTATTGCGACGACGCCGATACGCTGATCATCGCGGCAAACACGCCCTCCCGGATGGCCAAAGGGGCGGTGCGCACCCTGCGCGAAAAGGGTTTGAAGGTGGGACTGTTCCGGCCGATCAGCATGTGGCCCTTCCCGATCAAACACCTGCTGCCGCTGCTGGACCAGATCGAGCGAATGGTGATTGTGGAAGCCAGCAACGGGCAACTGGAGGATGAAGTGCGCCTGGCCATGAGCAAAGCAGGCGTGCACGATATCCCGGTTATCGAGCATGTGCGCCGGTTTGGCGGGATGCTGCCCCAGCAGGAAGAGATTGTCAATAAAGTGGCCAGCAGCAACGTGCTGATTAGCTGAACAATTTGAGGATCAATAAAGAATGAACACAAGACTCCTGAAAGGAGGATCATAAAAATGGGAAAAGTCTTTTATGATACGTTTGAACGCCACGCCCACGGCGAAGGATTAAAAGGACATGCAACCCACTATTGTCCTGGTTGCGGCCACGGGCTGGCCCATAAATACCTGGCGGAAGCCATCGATGAACTGGATATCCAGGACCGCACCATTGCCATCTCCCCGGTGGGGTGCAGTGTGTTCCTTTATTACTACCTGGATGTCGGGAACAGCCAGGCGGCCCACGGCCGGGCGCCGGCGGTGGCCATTGGGCATAAAATGGTCAACCCCAACTCGATTGTGGTCAGCTACCAGGGCGACGGCGATCTGGCTTCCATTGGCCTGGCGGAAATTATGCAGGCGGCCCAGTTGGGGATTCCCATCACCGTGGTGTTTATCAACAACGCCATTTACGGGATGACCGGCGGGCAATTGGCCCCGACTACCTTGATGAACATGAAAACGGCAACCTCCCCCTGGGGGCGCGACGTCTACATGGGGCGTCCGCTGCGCATGGCGGAGACCATCGCTCAACTGGACGGCCCCATCTACGTGGAGCGCGTGGCGCTTTATGACAACAAGCAGCGCAACCGGGCTAAAAAGGCCATCAAAAAAGGCTTACGGCTGCAAGTGGAGAACAAGGGCTTCTCGTTTGTGGAGGTGCTGTCGGAGTGCCCCACCCATCTGAAGATGAACACGATTGAAACGCAGAATTGGGTAAAAGAACAGATGACCCCGGTGTTTCCCCTGGGAGTAAAAAAAGACCTGGAAGCAGAACCGTGGTTTGATCTGCACGCCCCCAGTTTTGACCCGCAGCAGTTGCTGGAGCAGGTGGAAGCCGGTTCGGAGGCCAAACCCAGGCATGCCCGGGGCTTTCCGGCCCATCTGGACCCGCAGGATATTTCCCTTAAGCTGGCCGGGGCCGGCGGAGACGGGGCGCAAACCGCCGCCATGCTGATCACCAAAGCGGCCATCAACGAGAACTATGACGCCACCCACATCCCCAGCTACGGCCCGGAATCACGGGGCGGCACGTCCTATGCGGATGTGCACATTGCCAAGACGGAGGTGCTCTCCCCGGCCTCGCCCAATCCGCACATCTTAATTGCCTTTAACGCGCCCAGCCTGGATAAATTCGGGCCCAAGGTGCGGCCGGGCGGAACCATCATTTATGATAGCGCCATTATCGACCACACCCCCCAGGTGGACCCCACCATTAAGATGTATGGGGCGCCGTTCTCGCAAATTGCGATGGATTTGGGCAAGCTGGTGGTTAAAAATATTGTGGCGCTGGGCGCCCTGCAGGCAGCAACAGACATCTTTCCGGAGGAGACCTTTCTGGAAGCAATCCGGGACGCCCTGGCCCACAAATGCGCCATGATCCCTTTGAACGAGGAAGCCTTCCGCTGGGGTCAAAAAGCTTTCCGGAACCTGATGGAAGATCAGTAAACCCGGAACAGACAACACCCTGGGCAGGGAACAGCAGCACTGTTCCCTGCTTTCTTTTGCAATCCAAAGAGGGCGTAGAATCATGTTCCATATTTTTGTGGTGTCCGACGGCACCGGCATGACCGCCAAACAGGCCCTGGATGCGGCGTTGACCCAGTTCCCGGATGTCAAGGTCAATGTGCGCCGGATCTCGGAAGTGCGTTCCGAGCGGCAGATTTATGAGGTGATCCAGGCCGCCGTGCAGGTGGGCGGTTTTATGGTGCACACCCTGGTTCGGGAAGACATGCGGGAGTCCATGGTGCGCATGGGCCGTCTGCACAATGTGGTCACAATTGACCTGATGGGGCCGCTGCTCAGCCGGCTCTCCTATCAATTTCAGAATGCGCCTTCCGGCCGGCCGGGACTGTTCCATAAGCTGAACGACGAGTATTTCCGGCGTATCGAGACAATGGAA
>JAJRYW010000594.1 GCA_024275555.1 Calditrichota bacterium
ATGCTTTTTCCGAGACTGCGCTCGCAAAAAGAGGCTTCTCCGAAGCCGTTGATCTACGATTTACGAATAGCGATTGACGATTTGAAATTCAATCGTCAATCGGAAATCGCCAATCGAAAATCATTTATTAAATCGACAAAAAATTGTCGATGTACGCGCTCTAAGCGCCTCAATATTTAGAATGGAATATTATTTTCCGTCGCAGGAAATACTTGAGTAACTCAAGAAAAAATCATACATTATTCATGAATTTAAGTTCAGGGGTGTGTGATGGATTATCGCAAAATAATTACCATAGAGCCGGGAAAACGGGGTGGAAAACCTTGTATCCGTGGGCTGCGAATAACTGTTTACGACGTTTTGAGTTATTTAGCCTCCGGCATGACAATTGAAGAAATCTTCGATGACTTTCCTTATTTAACCCGGGAAAATATTCTGGCTTGTTTGGCGTATGCTGCGGACAGGGAAAATAATCTGTTGGCGATACCTGCATGAAACTAATGTTTGATGAAAACTTATCTCCCAAATTGGTGGAGAAAATTTCAGATTTATTCCCGCACTCGACTCATGTAGATCTGGTTGAGGGAATATGCCAGGAAAAATGACTTCATTGTTGTTACCAAAGATTCGGATTTTAACGACCTTTCCGTAATTCATGGTTTCCCACCGTTTGTGGTTTGGATACGAAAAGGAAACTGTAGTACGAAGGAGATTTTGACCTTATTGAAAAAAAGAGCAAACGATATCAATGATTTTGCTTCCGAATGTCGGCAAGGTCTTCTGGCTCTTTTGTAGCATAAATTTTCTTTTGCGATTATTTTCCCTCCCGGCTTTTCAACTTCAGAAACAGGAGTCTAAAAAATACACCAGTGACTGTTAACAGCCGCCGTCTATAATCAGGATGATGAGATTGTGGCCACCTACACGGTGCTGACGCTGGTGGCGCGGAGAGGGGAGAGTAAAGATTAGAGAGGAGATTAAAGATTAGCGATTATTAGAGGAGGGGAGATTGAAGATTGAAGCGATAGATCGGGGAACTTCCTCCGGTTGCGGAGAGGGACAAAACTTCTTTCCCGCCGCCGGCGTCCTTCAACCTGAATATTTCCGGAAAGATGTTGCCTGTATAGTTCATGGCCTCAGCCTCGCTCAAAACCGGCGAAAAGGTTTGCTAATCTCAAAAAGCTTTTCATTTTTTTCAGTATCCGTTTTAACTTTTGGTTGACAACCTTCAGTCATTACATCGATAAGGAGAACCGTGATATGAACTGTTTGCCGCTGGAAGACATAAAACTATTCTACGATATTCATTTTTCTTTGCTGGGATACACCAACAGCACCTGTCAGATTGTGGATACTCCGAATGGTTTTCCATCCCCAGGCCACGTTTTAAGAGATGATCTTAACCGTGTTATCGTGCCGGTTCGGAAATATTTGTTTACCCATCCGGAAATTGTCGAAGACTTTATTCAAAAAAACCCCAGGGGGTTTTCTGCTCAAGAATTGGAGATCGTCAAAGGATGGGGCCAGGCAATGATGGATCAGTTTATTGTCTATAAACATCTAAAAAACTATTCTTTATTTTTGCTGGAAAAGAATAAACAACTATTTGCTGTATTAGGACTGAAAGATCCCTTACTAGAAATTTTACCGAAACAGAGTTTACCGACCATGATTCAAACCGTCATTATCCCATTTCGGGATAAGATCGTATATGACGGGCTGTTGAGTATTTACAATGTTTCATTTGGGCCCGGGATGCGGAGTTCTTTAAAGGAAACGACAGAGATGATTGAAGCCAGGCAGGGCGTCATCTTAGGTTTCTCGAACGGTCAGCCCATTCGGGAAGTATCCGATTTATCACCGGATCAGCGGATGATTAAATTTTACCTGAAGAGTGAGTCTAACCGCAATTACTATTGGGACGAAGCCTGGGCGCTGGCCCAAAAGAGTAAAGAAAATCGTATCTTTTACAAGAAAGAATTGGGTAAAGTTTACGCCCGTTCTATCAAGCGGGATTTGAAAGAAAATGGCCTCACCGGATTTCATTATGCCATCTATGATCAGTTAGTGGTCGGCGTCGGTAAAAGCAAAAAGGAAGTGGAGGCCTTTTGTCGAAAGAATCTGCCGGATTTGATAGATTATTTATATTTTTTCAAAGTGTGAGGTTCTGTTCGTAAAACCCACAGGCGCAGGCAGAAGCGTGTATTTGCATCCCGACTTAGCGGGGCGCGCCCCCAGGGAGCAGAAGTAAAATCGTATTTGTGTAGCTGACTTCATGCAATCTACACAAATGCGTAAAATCAATTCAGGACAGTTCCATGAAAAAAAGCACCGACTCAAAACCCGACCTCACCCTGCGCGAGTGCCAGGATATCATCGATGATTGGATCAAAACCGTCGGGGTGCGCTACTTTTCCGAATTGACCAACCTGGCTCAATTGGTGGAGGAAGTGGGCGAACTGGCCCGGATTATGTCGCGCACCTACGGCGACCAGAGCTTTAAGAAAAGCGACCAGGGCGCCAGCTTAAGCGATGAGTTAGCCGATGTGCTGTTCGTGCTGATCTGCATCGCCAACCAAACCGGGGTGGACCTGACCGAGGCGCTGCAAGGCAATCTGGAAAAGAAAACCCGCCGGGATGCGGAGCGACACCGGAACAATCCCAAATTGGGGCCGCCCGGATCAAAATAGATCAACGACAGTAGCAAAACTGGTTAATAAAAAAATCGAGGCGCCCATGTTACTTACCAAATTCTCTTCATGTACGATATTGGTTCTGCTGGCGCTCTCTTTGGCATGGAGTTGCTCCCAGAGCACTACCCCGGAAGAGAATGCCCTATTCTCTCTGGATTTAACGGTAACCAATCGCTCCGGAGAGCCGCAGGAGGGACTCAATGTGAGCGCCTGGAACGCTATTGATGTTCCTCTTACCAGGCATAAAACAGAAAGATTTAGCACCGTTATTCCATTTGATGTTCCCGCAAGAGCTTTTGTAGATATCACCGTTTTTAACCTGGAAGAAGAGCAAGTTAAAACTCTTGTAAATCAAGTTCTTCAGCCCGGGAGTTACCAGGTAAACTGGATCGCTGTCTCGGGGGAAACTCCACCAGGAGTTTACAAGGTGATTATGTCTGCCTTGGATTCAAGCCGGACGACCACTTTCTACCAGGATACTATTCTGGCCGCTAGTTTTGAGGAAGATCCGCAGTTTACCGTTCAGGGTCAGACCGATGCTAATGGCCGAAACGTCATCGAGAACAGGCTGCTATTCCCGGCGCTGTGGCCGCTTCCCGACCTTGTTCACACTGACGTCAATGGAGATGAAATTGGGCAGTTTCATTATCAGGACAGTGTAGTCATTGTGCTGAGCACCAGCCGGTTTACGACAAGCCAGCGATTTAAACTCTATTTTGCAGACACCCGAAATGAGTTCAATCTGATATGGGACCCCACTGTGCATCCCCTCACAGAGTATTCCCCATCCAGCCGAAAAGATATGAACATACGCTCGCAAGTTGTTCCCAGCCAGTGGATGCTCTATCAAAATTTCCCTAATCCCTTCAACTGAACTCTACCGGAAAGCGACACACTGGAATTGTTGTCTGTCAAAAACTCCTTTTTTTTACGCGGTAATTGAGCTAAAATTTATCCGAATTTGAACCTGAAAGGAGTCGGTCTATGGCTGAGGGCTACGTTTCAAGCACCATCGATAATCGTATTGCTGTGGTCGAATTTTACCATCCGAAGAAGAACTCGCTGCCCGGCGTGATTCTGGCGAAACTGGCTGCCGAGATCCAATCTGCCGGAGAAACCCCGGAAGCCCGGGTGGTGGTACTGCGCAGTTCCGGAGACGGCCCCTTTTGCGCCGGGGCCTCGTTTGATGAACTGGTATCGATCCAGAATTTCGAACAGGGCACAGAGTTCTTCATGGGGTTCGCCCGGGTCATTTTGGCCATGAAGAAGTGCCCTAAATTTATCATTTGCGCCGTTCAGGGAAAAGTAGTTGGCGGTGGAGTGGGGATAGTCTCCGCAGCAGATTATACTCTGGCAGTGGAAACGGCCTCCATCAAACTCAGTGAACTGGCCCTGGGAATCGGCCCGTTTGTGGTTGGCCCGGCAATCGAGCGGAAGATCGGAACCGGCGCATTTACCGCATTAGCAACAGATACGGGATGGAGAGACGCCCACTGGGCGACAAAGCATGGCATGTACGCCGATCTGCTGCCCACCCGGGAAGCGCTAAACGCGGCGGTCGAATCCCTGTCCCAAAAGTTAGCCAAAAGCAGCCCGGAAGCGATGGCATTGCTGAAAAAAGTCTACTGGGAAGGAACGGAAAACTGGGATGCACTCCTAAAAGAACGGGCGGAGATGAGCGGCAGACTGGTGTTGAGCGAATACACCCGGGAAGCTATTGCGGCCTTTAAAAATCGTTAATAAATTGCTGTATTCTATTTTGATTGTAATCTGAATGATTTGCCGCCGGGGGCGCGAAGGGTGCAAAGGAAGGATTGAATTACTCATTCGTGCGAATCACGAGTTGGAAATTTGACGCTGAGAAACGCTGAAAATTGTTTTTTTAAAAAAAGTCGTTCTGCTTAAATCTTCATTCATCCCGGGTTTGAGGGAAAAGCCGGAAAAGGTGTTAAAATCACCAAAAATTCAGGATATAAAAATAGTTCAGCGAAAATCTGCCCAGTCAGCGGTATTCTGCGTCAAATTAAACTAAACTCGTGATTGGCATTTTTCACTCAATCCAAAGATTTACCATTGTTTTTAAACTTGTTTATCCCGGTCATCCGGTCTCAATCTAAAAAACACCTGTAAAAACGGAATAAAACCTGATGCAAAAAACCAGCAAGCCTTTTGGAAGTTGGCGCTCGCCCCTCAGCGCCGCGCAGATCGCTGCCGCCGGTAAGCGGCTGGGTGATATCCACCTCTCCGGCGACTCTATCTATTGGCAGGAGAGCCGGCCGGCCGAGAAAGGCCGCACCACGCTGATGCGCCGGCAAGCAGGGCAGGGGAGTGCGGAGATTCTCCCGGCCCCCTACAATGTGCGCTCCCGCGTGCACGAATATGGCGGCGGCGCCTTTGGCGTTTTCCGGGATGAGATTGTTTTTGTCAATGATGCCGACCGCGAGCTTTACCGAATTGTTCCCGGAAAAGCGCCGGAGCAGATTACCCAAGAAGAGGGCGTTTACTATGCCGACCTGACCGCCGACCCGCTTCGGGAGCGCCTGATCCTGATTCGCGAAGATCATTGCCAGGACGACCGGGAAGCGCAGGCCGCCCTGGCCGCGGTGGACCTGAAGGGCAACGGCAAATCGCACCTTCTGGATGCCGGCTGCGATTTTTACGCCTCGCCCTGCCTCGATCCCGCCGGGCGTTGCCTGGCCTGGTTAAGCTGGGCTCATCCCAACATGCCCTGGGATGAGACCACCCTGTGGCTGGCCGAAATACAGGAAAACGGCAAGCTGGGCCCCAAACGCAAAATTGCCGGG
>JAJRYW010000595.1 GCA_024275555.1 Calditrichota bacterium
ACTCCGACGGCCTGTGGATCGGCACTTACGGCGGCGGCCTGAATTACCTGAACACGCTCACCGGGGAAGCGGTTCCCTTGAAAATCGGCGACGATTCGAGCAATATCAATGTGGATTTTATTGCCGCCCTGATGTGGAGTTCCGATGAGGAACTCTGGATCGGCACATATAGCGACGGGGTGGTGCGACTTAATCCCCGCAGCGGCGCATATCAATGCTACCGGCGCCGGCGGGGGCGTCCCGGATCGATCAGCTCGAACCGGGTCTATTCGCTCTTCCAGAGCCGGGACAGTACTATCTGGATCGGCTCCGCGGCCGGGCTTAACCGATATGATCCCCGGGATGATCTGTTTACCGCCTACCACGAAGAAGACGGGTTGCCCAATGAAGTCATCTACGCCATTTTGGAAGACAACCGGGGCGATTTGTGGGTAAGCACCAACAACGGCCTTTCCCGCTTCAACCGGCAGGAAAACCGCTTCGATAATTTTTCCGTGGCCAACGGGCTGCAGGGATTTGAGTTTAACCGGGGGGCCGCTTACCAAAGCGCCGACGGACGTCTTTACTTCGGCGGGGTGAACGGATTGAATGTCTTTCGACCCTCACAAATCCGGTTTAACCCGACCCCGCCGCCGGTTATCCTGACCGACTTCCGGGTGATGAATGAGCCGGCGCCGTTGGATGTGGCGCTACCGGCGCTCCGGGAGGTGCGGCTTTCCTATCACCAGAATGTCTTCTCTTTTGAATTTGCCGCTCTTGATTTTACCGAGCCGGCTAAAAATCAATACGCCTATATGCTGGAGGGGTTTGACCGGGATTGGGTGACGGCAGGGCGGCGGCGCTATGTCAGTTATACCGATCTCAGCCCGGGGCGCTACATCTTCCGGGTAAAGGCCTCCAACAACGACGGGGTCTGGAATGAGCAGGGGCTGTCTTTGCCGGTCATTGTTGAGCCTCCCTTCTGGTTGACCTGGTGGTTCCGTATCTTTGTGCTGTTTCTGGTTACGGGGGTGTTGTATGCAATCTATAGAATCCGGCTCTGGCGCCTGTTGGGAATAGAACGAACCCGAATGCGCATCGCCGGCGATCTTCATGATGAGGTGAGCGCCTCCTTGAGCAGCATTAACTGGTTTGCCCGGGCGATTCAGGCGAAGCAGCAAGCCGGGACGGACCACGGGGCCGATTTATTAAAGCTGATCATTGCCAGCGCCACAGACGCCCAGGAAAAAATCAAAGATATTATCTGGGCAATTAACCCGGAGTACGATTCCTGGGAGATTCTGTTCGCCAAATGCCGGCGCTACGCCTCGGATCTTTTCGAGAGTCATGGCATCGCTTATGAGATCGATATTCAGCCGCAACTCGCCAACTCCCTGGATATGGTGACCCGTCAACAGTTTTGGCTGGTATTCAAAGAAATTATCACCAACATAATTCGCCATTCCCAATGCGACCGGGTCGATATTCGGATTGCCCGGGAGCGGCGGGGTCTTCTGCTCTCTATTCGGGACAACGGGGTCGGTTTTGATCCGGAGCAAGTTCAGCAAGGCAATGGCATTCGGAATATCCGGCGGCGCTGCGCCCGGCTCCGGGCCCATTGTTCCCTGGACAGCGCGCCGGGAAAAGGCGCTTGCTGGTCTATCCGGATGGAGTAGCTTTTTTGTATTTGTGTAGCAAGCTTTGTAAAAAGGTGTTAAAACGGCGTATTGGTGCAGCTGGCAGTTTCCAAGTGAAATATCCCCACCCCGGCCCTCCTCGAAATCGGGGAGGGAGACCGGCTTTTCCCGATTTCGGGCTTCGTCGTGAGCTCAGCCGAACGGGGGATTAAGGGGGGAGATTACCAGTGCATGAAGGCAACTATACAAATACGCTTTTTTAATGAAACTACCTGAATAGGCAGTCATCCAGGCAATCAAATCGCGTATATTGATTTATGGGCCGTTTACTGAAAGAGAGCTTGCCGGAAAAGTTCATTTCAATTGTCATCATCGAAGACAATCTCTATCTGCGTTCCGCCTGGCAGGCCGTTTTAGAAGAAGTGGACGATTTCCTGGTGTTAGACAGCTACGATTCCTGCGAAGCGGCGCTGGCGGAGAAATCGATATCCCAGGCCGATGTGCTGCTCCTGGACATCGGTTTGCCGGGGATGTCCGGGATTGCAGGGATGGGTGAGCTGCTGGAGCGCAATCCCCGGTTATTGATTATCATGATTACCATCCATGACGACAACCAGCATATTTTTGATGCTGTTTGCGCCGGCGCGGTCGGGTATCTTCTCAAATCAACCTCGCCGGAAGAACTTATCCAGGCGGTTCGTCAGGCCGTCTCCGGGGGGTCTCCCATGACGCCCAATATTGCCCGCAAAGTGATTGTCTCGTTCCAATCCCCGCGCGAAATACGCCATTCCGAAAGTGTGCAGCTCAGCCAGCAGCAACAGGAAGTGCTCAGCCGTCTGGCGGAAGGAAAATCGTACGCAAAAATTGCCGATGAATTATCGCTGAGTGTGCATGGAGTGCGCTACCACCTGCGCAATATCTATGAAAAACTGCATGTCAAAAGCCGCTCCGAGGCGGTCGCCAAAGGCCTTAAACAGCGGCTGATCCGCCCGCCGAAGTAAATCTTTCACACCCCTGCTGCTTCTGCTTTTTAATTCGCCTCGTTATGATTCAGCCAACCCCGACAAAAATTCCGCTTATCGTATACGCCGGAAAACTCCGGCTATTTGTGTCGCCGGACGGTTATCAGGTAAAATTTTCCCACCCCGGCCTTCTCCGAAATCGGGGGGAGGCCGGTTTCCCTCCCGGCCAGGAGGCTGTTGCAGTTTCTTGACCTTGTTTTTATTACAAGTATATGTTATTTTTATACTAAAGCACGGAAAAGTTGAGATTCATTGTTTGGAGCACCCCGATGGGATTTTACAAATACAACCGTTGCCAGCTTTCTTTGTTTGCCAGCAGCATCGATGAACGACTGCCTGCTGATGACAAGAGTCGTTTTGTGGTGAAGCTGGTCTCGCAGTTGAAGCTGGATAAACTCGTCAACCGTTATAGCCGCCAGGGTAATGATGCCTATCCTCCCGAGGTCATGCTGGCTGTGTGGTTTTACGCCTATAGCGAAGGGATCAGCAGCACCCGCAAGGTTGAAAATTTATGTAAGTATG
>JAJRYW010000030.1 GCA_024275555.1 Calditrichota bacterium
AAAATCCGATCCGGGCCACATCCGATAATTGAGGCCGAAAGCAAGCATGGCCCGGATGGGGCAAGGCTTTTGGCTGCGGATCTGAAAGGGCATCCTCATGGAATGGGCCTCGGGGATAAAACGGCACCAAACCGGATGTTTATCTTCCCCGACGCGTGCAGCCATTTCGGACCAGGGACGCGGTTGCATGAACTCCCCGTCTCTGGTTTTGACGCCGTTGGAAATATACAAAAAGTTGGAGGGGAAAACATGGTTGCCCCCCGGGACGTCAAAGTTTCCGGTCAATCCCACCAGGGCGGTTATAGCCCGCTGATTCTGGAGGCCGTTGGTATGGTGTACCGTCGGGCTTGCCCCGGTCATGACGGCCGCCGGCTTTGAAGTGGCAAAAAGTCTGGCTGCCCGGACGATCAGTTCGGCCGGGACGTCGGTGATCTTCTCGGCGGCACTGGGTGTAAAGTCGTGCACCAGGTTTCGATATTCACCAAAGCCCAGCGTCCAGCGGTTGACGAAATTCTGGTCGAAAATATTTTCCTCGATGATAACGTGGGCCAGAGCCAGGGCCAAGGCCCCCGAGGTCCCGGGCCGTATTCGGAGGTGAATATCGGCGTGACGGGTCAAAGGGGTGACCAGCGGACCGACTTCGATGATTTTAAGACCTTTTTTGCGGGCGGCCAGCAATCCCTTTGAGCGCGGTGGATTCGAATAAAAGGGGTTGCGGCTCCAGACAAGAAGGCATTTTGCACGGCCTACTTCGGGCGAGGCGTCTTCTCCATAATTCAGGATGGCGGCCAGTTTGCCCGCCGTATGACAGGTGCTCGATTCGGAAGCATAGTTGGGTGAGCCGAAACTGTGGGCCAGGCGTTTTAAAAACGGCCGCATCCATTTGGGATAGCCGGCATAGAAAATCACGGATTCCGGGCCGGTTTGGGCCTTTATTTCGTTGAGCCGGTTGGAAATTAAACTGAGAGCGTCTTTCCAGGAGGCGGGCTCGAACCGGCCCGTTCCCCTCTTTCCTGTTCGGATAAGGGGGGTTTTAATGCGGTCGGGATGATAGACGTATTGACGACCGGCAGCCCCCTTGGCACATAAGGCCCCGGCGTTGTGAGCCTCCATGCTGCCCTTTACTTTGATTATTCGTCCGTTTTGGACATAGGCATCCACGCCGCAGTGGGATCCGGGGTTGCATATCGAACAGATGGTCGGCCGGACCTCGGTACCGGTGGAGGGGTCGGATGTCTTTTTGTTCCTTAAATGGCTTGTTGCTTTCACATAGCGATCATTCATAATTTACTCCCCACTATGTTTAGATGTATATTGCAACCGTGTCAAGGGGAAAACCATTGGGGGAGTGGAGGTACAACCCGGTCGAAAAGGGCCAGCACCACCACACCATATTGATATTGACAATGACGACCGCTTTCTTTATTTTGATGATTATCGGTTCCTTTTGTATTTGTGCCTAAATATTTAGGCCGGAGAGTTCGATCCATCATCCTTGCCTGGGGTTGGTGTTTTTAAAATTAAAATGATTAAGAAAGGAATTTAATAAAATGAAATATCGTTATCTTGGAACATCCGGGCTGCTGGTATCACGCATCACCCTTGGCACGATGACTTTTGGCGTTGCTGATTGGGGTTGTGACGAACAGGAATCCCATGCGATCATTAAAAAGTACCTCGGCGCCGGCGGTAATCTCATTGATTGCGCCGACGTTTACGCCGGTGGCAGCGCAGAGGAAATTGTCGGAAATTTTCTACACCAGGTTAATCGGGATGAGGTAGTCATTGCCTCAAAGTGCTTTTTTCCAGTGGGCGACAAGCCGAACAGTTGTGGCGTTTCCAGAAAACATATCATTACCTCCTGTGAAGCAAGTCTAAAAAGGTTGAAGACGGACCATATTGACCTGTACTACATTCATGGCCCGGATCCCGTGTCACCGCTTGAGGAGAGTATGCGTGCGCTGGATGATCTGGTCAGGCAGGGTAAGGTGCGTTACCTGGGGTGCAGCAACCTGTTTAGCTGGCAAATCGCCAAAGCTGCCGGTATAGCGGAACGAATGAAGCTTGAAGGTCTCATCGCCGGTCAGTATCTATATAATCTGATCCATCGCGAGTTGGAAAGGGAAGTTATCCCCTGCGCTCAGGACCAGGGATTAGGCCTGCTTTGCTATAGCCCCCTTGGAGGAGGACTTCTGACCGGCAAGTATAAAAACATGGCTGAACCGGCCAAGGGAACACGACTGTCTTATCGAACCAAGGTGGACGGTCCCAGGTTCTGGCATCCTTTGGGTTTTAAAACAGCAGAAACCCTTGAACGGGTTTCGTCGGAAGCCGGAATCCCTATGCCGAAACTTGCCATCGCCTGGCCCTTGAAACGCCGGTTTGTCACTTCGGTGATCATCGGTGTCAAAAGTCAAGAACAGCTCGATGCCAACCTGGAGATGGGCGACTGGGATATACCTGACGATGTCTGGAATATTCTGGAAGCGCAGACCCGACCGGAAGAGGAGTATCTTACCTGGTTTAATAGACAAAATTACAATCGAATGTTTTGTGCAGCAGAGTTTCATGACGAATCGAAGGAGCTTCTTTAAGCGATTAGATTCTTTACCCCGAAGCTTACCTATCAGTAGATTTTTGATTCAAATTTACGGAGGCGTTGAAATAAGCGCCGCTTTCCACGGAAATACTCTTGCTTTCAATTTTTCCTGAAAAATCTGCCTCCTTGGTAATCTCAACTTTTCCTTTTGCCTTAATCTCCCCTTTCATATACCCCCTGATCCTTACGTTCTGTGCATGGACGACACCCTCTATTCTGCCACTGGGTCCTAAAAAGAAATTATAATTTGTTATTTCTACATTACCCTCGATGGTGCCGTTTATGATCAGATGCTCTTCAGCTTTTATATTTCCGACGATAGAGGTGGAATTGCTGATAGATGTTTTTTCTTCGTGGACAATGCCATCTTCCATAGATCTTTTCCTCCCTTCATTTTTATGATTGGCCTTCACGACCGGACTACTTGGATTAATACAAAAAAATGACGCGGGTGTCAAAAGGATTGTCAACATCGGACTTGGCGTTTACCCCAAGATTGCATGGATCCAGCCGAAAGGGTCATGATTTTTTCTAACCAATGAATAATTTTCTGCACGAATCAAACAATTGGTAAGAAATGAACTGCCACTGAAAGTTAGAAAACAAAAGGGAAGCAACCGTGCCTCCCTGATCACAAAATAGTTATCCAATGTAGTCGAGGCAGGCCTGCTTCCCTACTCCAAATATTAAAGCGGAAAAGTTTCGTGTCAAGGCAGGGTGAAGGGGAATAAATTTACAAATTTTGTAGATTACACGGATTCTTCTAATTATCTGAAGAGAGATACGCAAATAGTCCAAAACTCACAACGATGAGGCTTTGTGAATATCGATGATTTTCGTTTTGCTGTCATAATCCATGGTTTCGTAGTGGGTGATGCTCTGAAGTTTGTGTGTTATCTCTGCCATGCGATCGATTTGCTTACTGATTTTGGTTAGAGACAAATATGCCGGATTGTCCGGGGAAATATCTGCCAGCGCGAGTTCCGTGTAGCCCAAAATCGTCTGCAGCGGCTGATTCATTTCATGACAGACAGCACCGGCGGTTTCTAAAACACCCTGCAATTTTTCTTTTTGAAACCGATCCCGGGCGGCGCGGTTTTTATCGGTTAAATCCAGCATGACACCGACGCTGCCAATACCGCGACCGTCGTCATTGTTAACTGCGGCAATACTGAATAAGAATTCACGT
>JAJRYW010000596.1 GCA_024275555.1 Calditrichota bacterium
AAATCGGATTTTTTAAAATATTCGATGCGCTCCCGGAGCAAGTCCACAATTTCCAAAAAGACAAACAGGCTGATCACCAGCGCCATCCACAAGCTGACAGCAAGGGGAGCGCTGAGTATTTCCGATTGGATGGCCAGGGTGATCAGCACGTAGCCCATCAAAATCCCGATGATCTGGGGGATGGAGCGCAGCGTGTGTAAAAAGAGGGTGAGGAGAAGATAGGGGGCCCGGTAGCGGCGCTGCTCGGAGAGGTAGAGCAGGTTGGTTATTCCCCAGGCGAGTCCCAGTGAAAAGAGAATCACCACCCCGGCCATCCACAGGGTGGTTAAAAAACCGGTCTGAAGTTTTTCCAGCGCCGGGGCGTTCAGAAACAGTCCGTCCCATCCCCACAACAAAAGTACACCGACCAGCCAGGCAATTGCCCAGTGCGTGTCTTCTCGGTCAAAAAGATGTTTGGCGAAGCGCTTCATTTAGGGATTCTCATATCGTTTGGCAAAATGCAGATAAAGCTGATCGGCGGCGATTTCGGTAAACTTGACCAGCCAAAACAGGCCCAGCAGAATAGCAAAGACCAGGTCGTACTGATCATAGAGCAGGTTCTGAAGCAGGGTGTAGCTCAAATACCCCTGAATGTTCAACGCCATTTCAATGATGGCTATACTGGTGATGATAAAGGCGGCTTGCTCTTTAAGGGTGGAGATATACTGGATTTGTGCGCTCATGAAAATATGTTCCAGCACATGCCCGGGAAAAGATTTCTTCCAGGCAAAAACCGAGCGCCAGGGAATTCCGTTCTGCTGATCGAATTGATACGACTGGGCCAGGTTTTTGACTATTGCGGTCTCGACATAGCCTTTGCGGTGCTCGTCCCGCAAAAAGGTATAAAATTTCTGCGAATAGAGAATAAGCAGCCCGTTCGACAGCACTCCCAGCAGCACCAGGAAAGGGAATGTATCCGTTTTAATCCCGGTTTTAAGCGCGTAAGCGATGACATAGGCCGGGGAAAAAAGCACCGCGTAGCCAAACAACTTTGCCCCGGATTTCCCCAGAACTTCCAGGAAGGGAAGCGTTTGCTGCCAGAGCGCGGGCAGGGATTTGGGTCGTTGCAGGCCTTTCCGCAGCAGGATGATCCGCTGCCAACTCCCGGGGCGATCCTGACGCCAGCGGATGAAGCGCAGCAGTCCCAGGGTCTGCACCCCGTAATAGCTGATTGCCAACACCAAAAGATAGGCGGAGATGAATTTGAAGAACATGACTGTCAGCGAACCGAGTGCGCTGAAGGAGAGCTTCTTTTTGCGGGCGGCTTCTGCTTTCGCCAATAATTGGCCGGCCTGGTAATTTTCCAAATGTTCAATGATGGACCCGGCCTCGCTGCCGGAGTCGGGGTAAAAGAATTGCCAGGAATCCTTCAGGAAGGCCCGGTGAAGCGGGTTGCTGAGATCGAACTGCGGGTCCTCCAGGATCTCCCGAAGCGGCTGCGGCACAGACGGCTGCGGCGTTTGCTTCGCTGCGGAAAAAAAGACGATGGCGCCGATCAACAGCAGGCTTACGATGGCCAGGTTTACCAAATGATCTTTGATTTTGGGATGAATGTTCATTGTCTCCGCCCGGAAATCAAAATGCCCCCTGGGGTCAGCTCGGCCCGGAAGGAGCTTCCCAGAAGCAGGTTGTCCAACCTGTGCAGCAGGGTGCGCCGGGTTTCTTCAAAATACAGGTTATATGCTTCCGGCGACAACCTTACCATCCAATCGCTATCGCTGCCGCTGAAACTCCAGCGGGGCGTCGGTTTGGAAGCCCCCCGGGCCGGATTGAGCCGGGCAAAAACCAGTTCACCCAACCGGTTTAGTTGCTCAACCTCTTGCCGGATTTTCGATTGGGTGGTTTCCGACAATTCAGCCAATGGCTGTACTTCCGGGGTGAGGATGCGCCAAAAGCGCCCTTCCCGGCTGCGCGCTAAAAAGCACCAACCGAATTCCTTCTCCGGGCCCAGTTTCTCCACATAAGCAAATTCGCCCCGCCGGAAAATTCGCCGAAGCCGGTCTCCCGGGGACAGAAAGTATTTTTGAGATTGCCGGGTGGTTTTGAAGGTCGGCCGCCTGGCTAAAAAGAGCGTCCCTTTTACCAGGACTTCCACGGTGTCGTTCAACACAATACAATTGCGGA
>JAJRYW010000597.1 GCA_024275555.1 Calditrichota bacterium
GGGACATCGCTTGTTCCATCGCCATCAAAGACTCCTCTGTTTGAACCGGGATTGTTAGCGAAGGTACGGATTTTTTAAAAAAGTAGCGAGTTTTTTCTGGGATAACCTGCTTACAATTCCGCAGGGGAAAAGTTGTCAACCTGTGCAGCCGGGGCAGTGTGGATCGGCTCTTGTTTGGGAAACGCTGAGGGGTTATCTTCTGATAAGCCTTTTCAGATAGAGATTTGATAGATAGCATTACTTTAAACGAATGTTCCATAATGGATGACGGAAAAAGAATCGAAAACAACAAAACTAATTACTATATTTCCGGATAAAAAACGGGGTTGACATGAAGTTCAAGCTTTTTAAAGAAGTGGTTCTTCTCACCGACATCCCGGAGAAGAAACTAAAAAAAGGAGATGTAGCAACAATTGTAGACTATCATCCTGCCGGGGACAACGAGGCCGGATATACCCTGGAAGTATTCAATGCCCTCGGTGATACCATCGCCATCGTAACGCTACCGGAATCGGAGATTGAGCCATTAAAGGGAAACGAGGTGTTCAGCGTTCGGTCGCTGGAATCCGTTAAATAGTATTGTGTCGCAGGTAAACAATAGTTATCGTATAAGGGTAGGTTTTATCGAACCCTGGAGGCTTAAATGAAAAACATCAAATATATTGCCGAAGTTTTGCCGGATGGCCATCTCTCCCTGCCGGAAAAAATCAAAAAACGTCTTGGATTAAAAACTCGATCGCGCTTGCAGGTGCAAATTGAGATTGAAGACCCTGACAACGTTGATCTCTCCCGTTTTTGCGGCAAATGGCAAGATGACAAAGACTGTGAGGAAATGATACAAGCCATCTACGATTCACGAAAAAAAAATATCCGTTCTGAAAAAGCGAACCTATGAGCAAAGAAAATCTCTACCTTGTAGATACCGATATCCTTATCTACTGGTTAAATAATAAATATCCCCGAATTGACCGGATGTTGAGGGATGCCGGTACAAAGAATATTTACATATCTTCCATAAGCATTGCGGAGTTGTTTTACGGCGCCTACCATTCCAGCTTTCCGGACAAAAATATTGCCCTGGTAAGAGATTTGGCTTCCTCTATGAATATCATAGATTTTGACAGTGAGGCTGCAGAAATCTTTGGTGAGTTAAAAAACGACTTAAAAAAGGGTGGGCAGATTATTAACGATTCCGACCTGTTCATCGCTGCAACTGCAATCGCCAATAAGCTGATATTGGTATCCAATAACGAAAAACATTTTCGCAGAATTAAACAGCTTTCCCTGGAAAATTGGATAAAATAAATTTGAAGATGAGGGCAAAGCCCTGGGAACATATCCCCAATTTGTGCAAAGCCGATTTGGTTAACATAGTTCTCTTCAGTTAGTTAACAATATCCGAAAGGAATCCCATGTCCCAGCGAATGATCCGCCAGTTTATGGAAATGGTGCAAATCGATAGCGAATCCGGGCAGGAAGCGGCCATGATCGATTATTTAGTTGCTGAATTTACAGCACTCGGCGCAGATGTACACAAAGACTCCTACGGCAATTTGATCGCCAAACTGCCCGCTAAGGGAAGTTCCGCCTCGACGCCCATTTTACTTTCCTGCCACGCCGACACCGTTAAACCGGGTCGGGGAATCCAATCGGTGCTGCAAGATGGGGTGATTCGCTCACAAGGGGATACGATTCTCGGGGCGGATGATAAAGCCGGCATTGCGGAAATGCTGGAAGCCCTGAGAATTGCCTACGTCCATCCTCCCCTGGAGATCGCTGTCAGCCGCCAGGAGGAAGTGGGATTGCTGGGGGTAAAGAATCTTGATTTCCGCCAAATTTCCGCCAGGCAGGGGTTTCTGCTGGACAACGACACCCTGGAGACCATCGTCATTGGGGGGCCGTCTTATTTCACCCTCGATGTGACCGTGACCGGTAAATCCGCCCATGCCGGGATGGAACCGGAAAAAGGCGTTAACGCGATTCTGGCTGCTTCCCAGGCCATTGTGGCGCTCCCGTTAGGGAGATTGGACCACGAAACCACCGCCAATGTAGGTGTAATCAACGGCGGAGTAGTGCGCAACGGAGTGCCGGAGACGGTCACATTTCTGGCGGAGTGCCGCAGCTTGAATCATCAAAAGGGTCAGGATTTGGCGGATCGCATGGCGCAGATTATTGAGAAACAGGTCCGCGCGGTCGGGGCGGCAGTGGATATCAAAGTGGAAAACCTTTGTGAAGCGGTGAGTATTCCCGACAATTCCTGGACAGTGCGGGTAGCCAAACGGGCTCTAAAAACTGTGGGAATCGATGCGGCAACAACCTTCATCACCGGATTTACCGATGCTTCCATCTATAACAACCAGGGCATCGAGATGGCGGTGGTGGGTATCGGGGCCCGCCTGGAGCACTCCCTGGAAGAGCACATTTATATCGAGGATATGGAAAAGGCCCTGGCTATGCTGGTGGAAATTCTGCGGATTTCTGCTGAGGAGTTGGGGTAAAACTGCAATCAAATTTTCTTTGTTGACCGGTGAGGAGTTGGTTTCGTCATACCGGGCGGCGAAACGGCATCTTCGCCACAGCGCTACGCCGCACTTCCGGCAAATACACCCGGGGGCCCTGAATCGAGTTCAGGGCGACAGACCGATGTCATGCCGGGCGGCAACACGGCATCTCCGCCACAGCCCCCGAACAGATCGCCGCCCAACACATCTATCATCCTTTTCCCATCACCAACTTCAGCACCTGGGGGTAGTCGGATACTTCATGGATGATGATCCCCTCACGCAATTCTTGGGGCAGGTCGTCCACCTCTTTGTGGTTTTCGGCCGGTACAATCACCTCGCGGATGTCATTCCGCTGGGCGGCCATAATTTTCTCATTCAATCCTCCAACAGCCAGCACCTTACCCCGCAGGGTAATCTCGCCGGTCATGGCGATATCATTCCGCAGCGCCTTGCCGGTAAAGGCGGAGATCATCGCCGAAGTGAGGCTGACGCCGGCCGAGGGGCCTTCTTTGGGCACCGCCCCTTCCGGGATATGGATGTGAATCTCATTTTTCTCGAACACCTCCTGGGCAATATCCAGTTTTTTGGCCATAGAGCGAATATAACTCAGGGCCGTCTGGGCGGATTCTTTCATCACCTGGCCTAATTTCCCGGTGAGGAGAAGATTGGTCTTCCCGGGCAGCAGGCTTACTTCGATTTTGAGCAAATCGCCGCCGTAGGGCGTCCAGGCCAAACCGACAGCCACGCCCACCTCTTTCTTCTGGCTCATATTGCGATTCAGGAAAGGCGGTTTGCCCAGGTAGAACGCCAAACCATTCTTTCGGATGGGCAGCTTTCGCCCCCGGGAATGTTCCGACAAATACCGCACGGTTTTCCGGCACAGCCGGGCAATCTCCCGTTCCAAATTACGCACCCCGGCCTCGCGGGTGTACTCGCGGATAATTTTCAACAGGGTTTGATCATCCAAAGAAAATTGTGCTTCGCTCAGCCCGTGCTCCCGGCGTTGTTTGGGAATCAGGTGTCGTTGGGCAATCTGTACTTTTTCATGCTCCAGGTAGCCGGGGAGTTCGATGATTTCCATGCGGTCCTGCAGCGGCGAGGGAATATCATGGCGCACATTGGCGGTGGTAATGAAGAAGACCTGGGAAAGGTCGTAATCCACATCCAGGTAATGATCGTTGAAGGTTTTATTTTGTTCCGGGTCGAGTACTTCCAGCAACGCCGCGGTGGGATCGCCCCGGAAATCCTGGGTCATCTTGTCGACTTCATCCAGCAAGAACACCGGGTTGCACACCCCCGCTTTTTTCATGGATTGAATAATTTTCCCGGGCAGCGAACCGATGTAGGTGCGCCGGTGCCCGCGGATTTCCGCTTCGTCGCGCACGCCGCCCAGGGAAATCCGCACAAACTTGCGTCCCAGGGCCCGGGCCACGGAGCGCCCCAGCGAGGTTTTACCCACTCCCGGCGGCCCAACCAGGCACAAAATAGGCCCTTTCATTTTTTTTACCCGGCGCAGCACGGCCAGGTGCTCAACAATCCGCTCTTTGGGCCGCTCTAAACCATAGTGATCCTCATCCAGAATATTCTGGGCTTCGCGGATATCCAGGGTATCCCTGGTGCGCTTACTCCAGGGTGTCTGGAGCATCCAATCCAGGTAGTTGCGGATCACCGTATATTCCGGGGAAAAGGGGGGGATTTTTTTTAACTTTCCCAACTCTTCCAGCGCGTTTTCCCGGGCGTGGGCAGGCATCCCGGCTGCTTCGATATCCTTTGCCAGTTTGGCGTTCTCCGGAGAAACCTCCTCTTCCTCCTCCAACTCTTTGTTGATGACCTTGAGCTTTTCCTGCAAATAATAGTTGCGCTGATTTTTCATCAGGTTTTCCTGAACACGCTGATCGATCTCCTGGCGAACCCGGTGAAGGCCAATGGCGTCTTTTAACAACTCCAGGAGCATCTCCAGGCGCTTTTCCACATCGTTCTGCTGCAGGATTAGCTGCTTCAACTCGGTTTCCGCCTGAATATTTAGCGCTACAAAATCAATCATTCGGTACGGGTCGCCTTGCTGGTGCAGATGTTCCAGCATCTCTTCCGGCAAATCCGGGGCAAAACTCAAATACTCCTGAAACAGGAAGTAAAGCTGCCGGATAGAATCTTCGGCTTGCTCGGATAAATCGTGCAGTTCCTCAAAAATGTCAATTTCGGTTTGGAAAAAATGACGATTGCTCAGGAAACGCTTCACCCTGGCCCGGATAATTCCTTCCACCACCACTTTGGAATGGCCATTGGGAAACTCCAGAATCTGCAAAATCCGGCAAACCGTACCCACGCGATGGACATCGTTTGCCTTGATTTGCTCGGCCTCGGGATTTTTCTGGCTGCATACCAAAATCAGGTTATCCTGCATTCGGGCTTGCTTAATGGCCTTAAGAGACCGTTTCCGCCCCACCAGCAGGGGTAAAATCGAATACGGAAAAACCACAATATCCCGCACCGGAACCAGGGGAAGAATACTGGGAATATCCAAGACTTCGCTGCCTTTTAAAACACGTTGAAAATCGTCCATTATCTTCTCTTTACAGTTAATATCGTAAGGAATATTAATTTTGAAAACCACCCGGAGAAAGAGCAGGGGCTGGGATCGGAGGCCAAATCAGACCGGTGTTTTTGATCCGACAAAAAACACCCGCTCCCGGTAGAGAGCGGGGTGGATGTACACGGGTATAATAAGATGTTTAAGCAGATTGACGGGATTTCCCGAATTTCAGAATCGGTTCGGCCTTCCCCCGGACCACTTCTTCGGTAATCAAGCATTCTTTCACGTCGTCCAGGGAGGGCACCTCGAACATAACTTTCATCATCACTTTTTCCAGGATACTGCGCAGCCCCCGCGCCCCGGTTTTCCGTTTCCGGGCCATCTTGACCACCTCGCGCAAGGCTTTGTCGGTAAACTGAAGTTCGATCCCTTCCAATTCAAAGAGCTTTTTATATTGTTTGATTAGCGAGTTTTTGGGCTCCACCAGGATCGACAGCATTTCCGCTTCACTCAACTCTTTCAAGCCGATCAACACTGGCAGGCGGCCGATCAATTCCGGGATCAGCCCAAAATGGAGCAAATCTTCCGGTTCCACAAACTGGAGCAGCTTTTCATCGGTTAAATCTTGTGCCGATTTGATGCTTGCCCCAAAACCCATGCTCTTTTCCCCGATACGCCGGCGAATAATGTCGGTCAGGCCGTCGAAGGCGCCGCCGCAGATAAAGAGGATATTTTTGGTGTTGATGTGCACCATGGGCGCTTCCGGATGTTTCCGGCCCCCTTTGGGGGGAATGGCCGAGACGGTGCCTTCCAGAATCTTCAGGAGCGCCTGCTGCACCCCCTCGCCGGAGACATCCCGGGTGATGGAAGGGCTGCCGGATTTGCGGGCAATTTTGTCCAGCTCATCCACATAGACAATGCCCCGTTCCGTTGCGGCCACGTCATAATTGGAAGACTGGTAAAGCCGCACCAGGATGTTCTCCACATCCTCGCCCACGTAGCCGGCCTCGGTCAGGGTGGTGGCATCGGAAATAGAAAAAGGAACCTGAAGCAAGCGGGCCAGGGTTTGGGCCATCAGGGTTTTTCCCACCCCGGTCGGCCCGATAAAGAGCACGTTGCTTTTCTCGATCTCGACATCATCATCAAAACCGCTCAGGGTGATGCGTTTATAGTGATTGTAAACCGCCACAGACATGGCCATTTTCGCCTCATCCTGCCCGATCACATATTGGTCCAGAAAGGTTTTGATCTCCTGCGGTTTGGGCAGGGTAAACTCGCCTTTCTGGAATTGGGAATAGCGGGAATTACGCAAAATCTCATTTGCGCTTTGAATACATTGGTCGCAGATGCTGGCCGAGGTGCCGGTAACCAGTTGAGCCACCTGGGTTGCCTTACGGTTGCAAAAGGAGCAATGTGTTTCGTGCTCAAAAAATTCTTTTTCGGACATAAGAGGTCTCTCTACTTTCGTTTATCTCAAGCTCTACTGATCGGAATCTTTATCCGGAGCAGACTTGGGAGTTTCTTCGCCGCGGCGCACCAGAATCTCGTCGATAATACCGTATTCCTTAGCTTCCTCGGCGCTCATAAAAAAGTTGCGGTCGGTATCTTGTTCAATTTGCTGCAGGGTTTGGCCGGTGCGTTCGGCTAAAATTACATTCAACTTTTCCCGGGTTTTCAGAATTTCCCGGGCATGGATATCGATATCGGCGGCCTGGCCTTCTACGCCGCCCATAGGCTGATGAATCATCACCCGGGAATTCGGCAAAGCAAAGCGTTTTCCCTTGGCGCCGGCAGCCAACAGGATTGCGCCCATGCTGGCAGCCTGACCGATGCAGGTGGTTACCACATCCGGTTTAATATACTGCATCGTATCGTAAATCGCCATACCGGAGGTAACCACTCCTCCCGGGGAGTTGATGTAAATATAAATATCCTTCTCAGGGTCTTCCGCTTCCAGAAACAGCAATTGGGCGATAATCAAACTGGCCACATTGTCATCAATCGGCGTGCCCAGGAAAATGATCCGTTCTTTAAGCAAACGGGAGTAAATATCATAGGCGCGTTCTCCGCGACCGGTCTGTTCCACAACCATGGGTACTAATGGCATAAACACTACCCTCCGTAAAAATATTATTGATCTTTGTTAGCGTTCCACTATTTATGCGGATTACAAGTTGAACTTAATTTGAGACCGGGTTCCGCTGATAAAGGCAGATTCCCGCCGGGGGAAGCGCCCGGGAATTTGAGCGGATCGGCCGGTTTTGCTTTCAAACAATTTTCAGCGTTTTTCTGCTTCATTCCGTGTTTCTCTGCGTCAAATTTTCAACTCTTTAATCGCATTATTTTACTTATTCTTCTTTCTTTGCCAGTTGGGCTATTTTCTCCGCAGCCGCATCGGCATCTTTTACGATCTCGATATCGGCATGTTCTTCCAGGAATTTCAACACCTTTTTTTCCAGCAGATCATTGCGCATACGGCGAATCCAATCTTCATCCTTGCGGATCTGCTCTTTTTGCTCCTCGGAATAAGGTAATTCATCGATGCGGGCCTGGACCTCTTCGTCGGCAACCTCAATATTTTCGGCCTCGATCAGCTTTTGCCGGAGCATCATCCAGCGCACCGCGTGGATGGCCTCGGCGCGATATTGAGTACGCACGATATCTTCATCAATTTTCTGATCTTTATACTGCTCCTTCAGATCGGAGATGACGTAGCGCAGGTAATTTTCGACCATGCTGTCCGGCACTTCAAAGGGATTTTCTTTGAGCAGTTCGTCGACTAAACTGGTTTGCAAGCTGTCCTCGACCTGGTGGTCGAGGCGATGCTGCAAGTTTTCACGAAACCGTTCCCTCAACTGATCCAGGGTTTCCAGCTTTTCATCATTCAAGTTCTTCACAAACTCATCATTCAGCTCCGGGAGTTCCCGCATTTCCACCTTTTCAATAGTAATCTTATAGCTCTCAACAACCGGGAGTAGGTCTTCCTTGCCCGGCTCGGGAGGATTGGTTTTACGCACGATGGCTTCATCGCCGGGCTTCAAACCAATCATTTGTTTTTCAAACTCCTCGTCAAATTCCCCGCGGCCGATGGTGACGACCAGGTTCTCGTATTTGCGACCGATGATGGGGGCGTCGCCTTCTCCCAGTTCCTGGGCGGAAAAGGTGACCAGGCTGTCTTCGACCACCTCATCTACCGGGCGCACCGTAGCCAATGACTCGCGCATGTTTTCCAGCGCTTCATCAATCATCTCCTCGGTAACTTCCAGCAATTCTTTTTCGACTTTAAGGCCCTTGTATTTCTTTAACTCCACTTCCGGTTCCACTTCCAGTTCAATCTCAAATTCCAGGCCGGATTGGACTTCCTTAAAATCGACGTTATTCAACACCCCCTGGGAAACAGGCTCTAACTTGGATTCTTCCAACGCCAGGCCGTAAAAAGTCTGGATTGCCTCCTCAATCAGGTCTCCCTGGAGAGCTTCCGCAAAGGTTTTTTTGACCAGGTTAATCGGCACTTTTCCCTTCCGGAATCCCGGCAAGGTAACGCTCTTTTGATATTTCTTCAGCAGCCGGGCCTCGATGGGCGTTAATTCTTCCGGCGTTACTTTGACGGTGATTTTCCGCTTAAACGAATCAACTTCTTTCACTTCAAATTGCATTTTCGTTCCTTATTTTTTCAGGTTTCAAACTTTTGATTAAACTACCAAATATAACCCGCCCCCATAGCTATTGCAAGCGGGATAAAGCAGCGTTGTTCCTCGGCGGCAGAAGGTCAGCGCAGGGTCTTTAAGATCAGCGGAGGCGCTTGAGCGGGTTTATCTGCGAGGACAATTGCCGCCTGCAAACGCTGCCGCGCCGCGTCGATCAGTTCCGGTTTGTTGGTGCGGATTTCCAGGAGCGGCTCTCCCGCCTCCACGGCCTGGCCGATTTTCTTAAATATACGAATTCCGGCTCGCGGATCGATGACATCCTCGGCCCGCAGACGGCCGGCGCCCAATTGCACGGCAGTCATCCCGATTTCAAAAGTATTCATCGTCTGCACAATCCCGGCCCGGCCGGCCTTCAGCACCGCCCGGTGTTTGCTCTGCCCGTATCGCTCCGGTTCTTTTAAATAACTCACATCCCCTCCCTGGGCGGCGCAAATCTCCAGAAATTTATTCCAGGCTTTGCCGGATTGAATAGCTCCTTCCGCTTTTTGCCGGGCCTGCTCAAGGCTATCGGCCCGGCCTCCCAGTACCAGCATATGCGCTGCCAGGGTGTAGGTCACCTCCATCAGGTCCTCCGGCCCGCGGCCATGAAAACAATCCAGGCATTCTTCAATTTCCAGCCAATTTCCGACGGCGTTTCCCAGGGGCTGCTCCATCGAGGTAATCAGCGCAATCATTTCTTTACCGAAGCTTTTTCCGATTTGGATCAGTTTCTCCGCCAGGGTTTGGGCAGATTGCGGGTCCTTCATAAAAGCGCCGTTGCCATATTTCACATCCAGCACCAGCGCATCAATCCCTTCGGCAATTTTTTTGCTCATAATGCTGGCGCAAATCAGGGGGATGCAGTCCACCGTAGCGGTAACGTCCCGCAGGGCGTAGATGCGTTTGTCTGCCGGAACAATATCGGCGGTCTGGCCAATCAACCCCAGCCCATAGCGGTCTACTAAGGATTTGAATTCGGCGACCGAAAGCTGGGTGTTAAAACCGGGTATCGATTCCAATTTATCCAGGGTGCCTCCGGAATGTCCCAGCCCCCGGCCGGAGATCATCGGCACCGGCACGCCCAGGCTGGCCGCCAGCGGGGCCAGCACAATCGACACCTTATCCCCCACCCCGCCGGTGCTGTGTTTATCCACTTTAATGCCGGCAATATCGGAGAGATCGATCACATCTCCGGAGTTGATGTAGGCCCGGGTCAGGGATGCGGTTTCCCGGTCGTTCATCCCATTCAGGTAAATCGCCATCAGCAATGCCGTGGTCTGGTAATCGGCGGCCTCGCCGGCCATAAACGCCTGGATAAAGTAATTGATTTGCTCATCGGTCAGGGCTTTTCCGTCTCGTTTTGCAGCAATAATCTCGTAAGGGCTCATCACATCTCCTGAATAAAAAACTCCCTCTGCTTCGGGGTGATCCGGAGCATCGGGAATCCCCAAAAAAGAAGAGAGCCCCACCCCTGTGGAGCTCTCTCATCTAAAAAATAAATTATTATTTTAGTTCGGCCATTTCCTGTTTGGTTTGTTGAAGAATTTGCCAGGCGATCTCGGGCGTGCGCGCTTCCACGATAATGCGCATGATCGGTTCGGTATTGGATTTGCGCAAGTGAATCCAGCAATCCGGCTTGTCGATGCGCAGGCCGTCGGTAAAATCCAGTTGCTGATCCTGGTAGCGCTTGGCAAAATATTCCATCACCCGGTCCGGCTCTACCTCTCGTAGCGGCGCTTTATCCTTCAAGATGTAGTATTGCGGCAAACTTTGTTTCAGTTCGGTAATCGATCCGCCAAATTCGGCCAGATGCTGCAGGGTAAGGGCAACCGCGGCCGGGGCGTCGCGTCCTAAATGGCATTCCGGCAAAATAACTCCCCCGTTGCCTTCTCCGCCGATGACCGCATCTACCTTGTCCATTTCCTCGGCCACATTGATTTCGCCCACCCTGGTTTTGTGCAGCACGCAATTATAATAACGTACGATATCGTCAATAGCGCGGGAGGTTGACAGGTTGACAACCACGTGGCCTAAGCGTTTTCCCAGGACAAATTTGACCGCCAGGGCCAGGGTGTATTCCTCTCCCAGGGGATTGCCGTCGTTGCCGATCAGGGCGCACCGGTCGACATCCGGGTCTACCGCAATGCCGATATCCGCTTTATGTTCTTTCACCGCGGCGGCAAGTTCGGTTAAATTTTGGGGAACCGGTTCCGGCGTGTGAGCAAAGATACCATTGGGCTCCAGGTTCAGGCCAATCACCTCGCACCCGAAATGCTCCAGCAATTGGGGTATGATAACCCCGCCGGCCCCATTCACACAGTCCAGCACCACTTTAAATTTAGCCGAGCGTATTTTCTCGATATCAATGTAGGGCAGGGAGTAAATCGCATTCAGATGGTCCTCCGTGGCATTCGGGTAACTTTCTTCCTGGCCAAGGTCCTTCCAGCTCACATATTCGGGTTGATACCGGTCTGCCCGGGTAAACACTTCCCGGATTTCTTTTTCGGGCAGAAAGCGGCCGTCTCCGCCGATAAATTTGAGGCCGTTCCACTGAATGGGATTATGGCTGGCGGTGATGGCAATCCCCCCGTCTGCTTCCAGTTTTTCCACGGCGATCTGCACCGTGGGCGTGGCTGTCACACCGATATCGATAACATCGCAGCCGGAAGCCATCAGCACCGATTTTACCAGCGGCCGGATAAAGTTCTGGCTTACCCGCGGGTCTCCGCCCACCACAATTCGCTTTCCCTGCAAGGGCCGGGCAAAAGCATGAACATATTTAGCAATCACCTCCGGCGTCAAGCCGTCGCCGACGATGCCGCGCACACCGGAAACACTGGTCATTAGTGTTGGCAATCTCTCATCCTCCTCAACATTTACCTGGTTTTACAGAAGTTTCTCATCATCGCAAATCTAAATGAGAACTTAACTTTTCTTTTGCAACAACTCCCCGGGAGACGCTGGAAACACCAGCCAAAACAAAACGGGCCCGAAGGCCCGTAAAGTAAAAAGAAAAATCAAGATTCGATACCCAAAAATGAAATGGTGATCAGAGAAACAATCGCAGGTTTTGCGAGCGGGATTGATGCCGGAGCCGGCCCAGGGCCCGCTCTTTGATCTGACGCACCCGCTCACGGGTGAGTTTCAGACGTTCACCAATTTCTTCCAGGGTATAGGGCCGTTCATAATCCAGGCCAAAATACATTTTGATGATTTTCTGCTCCCGGGGGGTCAGCGATTTGAGCACCCGGCGAATCTCCTGGCGCAAGGAATCTTTCACCAGGTCGCCGTCGGGAATTTTGCTGTCCGGATTCCGGATAATCTCCTTCATGGTTCCGTCTTCGGAACGGTGGATGGGCTGATCCAGGGAGATGTGGAAGGCGCTACTGGTCATCGCCTCGGTAATATCGGGAATGGAGATGCTCAGCTCCCGGGAAATCTCATCAAAGGTGGGCTCCCGGTCAAAACGTTGCTCCAGTTCCCGCACCAACTGGTTTACCTTGCTGATTAACCCGACCCGGTTTAAGGGGAGCCGCACCACCCGGGAGTGCTCCGCCAGGGCTTTAAGAATCGACTGGCGAATCCACCAGACCGCGTAGGAAATAAATTTAAATCCCCGGGTTTCATCAAAACGCTTGGCCGCCTTGATCAGTCCCAGGTTGCCTTCATTAATCAGGTCTGTCAAGGGCAGGCCCTGATTCTGGTATTCTTTGGCCACTTTTACCACAAAGCGCAGATTGGAGCGAATTAAGGTATGGAGCGCTTCCTGGTCCCCTTCACGAATGCGGCGGGTAAGGGAGATTTCCTCTGCAGCGGTCAGCAGGGGAATTTGACTAATCTCGTCCAAATACTTCTCCAACGAGAAACGATAATTAGCACGCAGCGAACGTAACTCTTGAGCCATCCGACAACCCTCTTTATGTGAAACTTCCAACGGATTAGGTGTATTGGTAATCGCGAACGATCCGAAGCCGAAGCATAGCCATTATCAGGCGCGAAGTATCGATGAAAAAACTTTTAGTTTACTAAAAGCCTGGTAGAACGACGTTGCCAAATATCACAAATCTATTTGAAGATAGAGATTGGACGATCTTGAAAATATGAAAGATTTTGGGGATAATCATAATGGGCTATAATATAGAAGCGAAAATGTCAATATCAAGAAGAAAGTTAATTTCTTTGCAGGCTGTTACTTGGCCCCTCAAAAAAAGCGGTTTCCGCTGTGTTTTGCCGACTCGGTTCAATCGTAAAAGGGCTTGACTCTAAATGCGGGATTCGATAAATTCGGTCATCTTTTTTAAAAAAGCCGTGAAGCGGGAGTAGCTCAGTCGGCAGAGCATCAGCTTCCCAAGCTGAGGGTCGCGGGTTCGATTCCCGTCTCCCGCTCTAAATCGCCGTCAATGCATCGACAATGATGGTTGTATGTACGTGCACCCCCTTTTTTTCCAGCCTTTTGACACGAATCACGACGGGTTTGATGCCCAATAGATAAATTCGGTCACGAATCTCACATAATCATTGGAGGATATCTATGAAACGCGTTCTCATCTTTACGGGGGTATTGATAGGTCTGCTTGGCCAGACAATATTTGCCCAGTATTTTCAGCATACCCCAAATGTCGGGGGAATTAATTGGACCGATCAGGTCGTTCGAGCCACGGGTTATGGAGCGCCCAATCCCAACATGCCTCCCGGGGCCCAGCGCGCCGGCGCCATCGAAGCAGCCAAGTTGGTTGCTTTGCGCAATCTTCTGCAAATGGTGAAAGGAATGTTCCTGGATTCCCGCACCACCGTGGAAAATGCCATGATCACCAACGACCGAATTGAGACCCAGGTAACCGGCATCGTTAGGAACTTCCGGATTGTGGATACCCGCTATATGTCTACCGGCGATATCGAGGTGGATGTGGAGGTGCCGCTTTCATCATTCTACGAAATCCTGGACCAGATTCCGGGCGGTTTTCCTCCTCCCGGGCAGCAGCCGGGTTACCAAAACGGGATGGCGGCGCCCCCACCGACAAATGCTGTGTACACCGGGCTGGTTGTCGATGCGACCGGGTTAGGCGCCCGACCGGCCCTGGCGCCGAAAGTCCTGGATGAGCAGGGCGTGGAAGTCTACGGCACCGGCTATGTCAGCCGCGATTATGCGCTCCAGGTGGGCGTGGTCGGCTACGAAAAGAGTCTCGACCGGGCCAAAACCAACGAGCGTGTGGCAGGCAACCCTATCGTGGTAAAAGCACTCCGGGTTTCCGGCCCCAATAAAACCGACCTGGTTATTTCCAACGCCGACGCCCAAATGATACGTGCTGCCAGCGCCAATCTTAATTTTCTTGAGCAATGTAAAGTAATGATCATCTTAGACTAAGGGGGAAACCATGAAACGAATAATCCTATCATTCTTCACCCTCTTTGCTGTGCTGCTCCTGGCCGCCTGCGGCAGTTCTCAGAAGGTGCGCAAAGCAGAGTCGGTCGTAGATTCACCGGACATTCATTACCAGCGCGGCAAAGATTTGCTGGGACAGGATAAGTATGATGACGCCATGTTCGAGTTTAAGCAAGCTACCAGCCTGGATCCCAAGTACGCCCCGGCCTACGAAGGCATGGCCTGGATCTACCTGGAGCAATCGGATTTGGATAACGCCATGGAATCGGCAAATAAATCGCTGGATTTAGACGGCAAATGGGTGCTGGCCAAAATTGTACGCGCCAAGGTTAAGGCCAAGCAAGGCAAGTTTAAAGATGCTATCAAAGAAGCCAAAAATGCGATTAAAGACATTCCCGGCTCTTCGGTGCCCAATAAGAAGAAAGCCAGCGTGGAAGCGAATCTGACCCTGGGCGACATTTACAAGGAAGCCGGTCAGTATGAGGACGCCCAGGCGGCCTATAAGAAGGTGCTGGAAATCGACCGGTTGAATATGAAGGCCGACAAAGCCATCACGGAGCTGGCCGAGTATCAAAAAGCCGTTTCCGGGCAGCGGCCGGAACTGCGTAAGATTGCCGCTCAAAAAGAGATTACCCGGGCCGATGTAGCGGTGCTGTTTGTACTGGAACTGCCCTTGCAGAAGATTTTCCGCGAGGCGCCCCGCCAGCAACAATCCGGGTTCCGCCCGCCCAGCGAAAGCATCATGGGCAAACGGGAAACGCCGAAGTCCGGCGACGAGATGCTGCCCCCGGATGTGCCGGCCGATCACTGGGCCAAATCGTTTATCAAAGAGGCCCTGGAAAAGAAAGCCATGCAAACCTTTCCGGACGGCACTTTCCATCCCGACGAGCATGTTAACCGGGCCGAGTTTGCCCAAATCATCCAGAAATTCCTGGTGCGTTATTGGAACGATCCCGGCCTGGAAACCAAGTATTTTGGCTCTCAATCTCCCTTTGCGGATGTGAACAGCACCAGTCCCATCTTCAATTCTGTGATGGTGGTAAGCAGCCGCAACTGGATTGCCGGATATAATGACGGCACCTTCCGGCCGCTGGGCCCGGTTTCCGGCGCCGAAGCGCTAAATATTATCCGTAAACTGAAAGCTGACCTCTAATCGAAATGGACGCTTATGAAACCGAAACATATATTTTACCCGGTTTTTGTTTTTACTCTTTTTCTGACCATCCTTTCCTGGCCGCTCCTCGGCCAGGATGGGGCTGCCGGAGAGAAAGAAGTTATTGCCAAAGGTATGGGCGCAATTATTGACGGCGATGAGGCCAAAGCCGCCGATGACGCCCTGGCCAATGCCCTGCGCAACGCCCTGGAGCAAGTGGTCGGCACGATGGTCTCTTCCGATGTGCTGGTGCAAAATTACCAGGTGGTCGAAGATCGAATCTATTCCCGCACCGAAGGGTACATCAAAACCTACCAGATCGTCAGCCAATCTAAGCGGGGCGGCAATGTTATGGAGACAACCATTCGGGCGGTGGTGAAAACGTCGAATTTAAAAAGCGATATCGATGCCATCGGATTGTTGATCGCCAGAAAAAACAAGCCCCGGTTGATGGTGCTGATCGATGAGCGGAATATGCATAACTACTATTACGCCTATTATTCGGATTTGAACACCAGCGAGAACCAGATCACCAGCAAATTTTTGGATAAAGGATTTACCTTTGTAGACCGGGATGTGGCCATGAAACGCCTCCAGCGCGACGCCATTATGGCCGCGGTGGAGGGCGATCCGGCCAAGGCTAAACTGATCGCCCAGAAAGCCGGTGCGGAAGTGCTGATTACCGGAAAAGCCATTTCCAAAGCGGCTTCCGGCGGCCCAGGCATTTTGCGCAACTCCGGGATGGTCTCCTGTCAGGCGACGATTAATCTAAAAGCAATTCGGGCGGACGACGGCACGGTCATCGCCGCTGTTTCCAAACAGGCGGCGGCGGTGCATATCGACAATGTGACCGGGGGAACCCAGGCGCTGCAGAAAGCCGCCGCAATGGCCGCCGATGAACTCATCGACAAAATTCTGCAACGATGGTCCGGAGAGGCGTACTCGGTTAACCAGATCCAAATTACTATTTTGGAAATTCCCGGCTTTTCCGACCTGGTAAAATTTAAAAATATGATCAAGCAAAAGGTGCGCGGGGTGCAAAATATTTACCAGCGCGACTTTGTGGGCAACTCGGCGGTGCTGGATATCGACGTCAAGGGAAACGCCAACCAGGTTGCCGAAGAATTGGCCGCCAAGAACTTTGCCCCCTACCAGGTGGAAGTGGTCAACGTGTCACAGAACACCGTGTCGGTAAAGGTGCGTTAATTCGGTTTAATCAATATCAGAAAGGGAGTTTTTGCGATGATAAAACGTGTAGTTTTTTGCTGGATAATAATTTCGATGATCGCCTCACCCTGGCTTACTTGCGGCTTTGCCCAGGATTTACAGGGCCTGAAAAAGCGAATTGCCGTGATGGAGTTTCAAGACCGGGCCGGCTACGGTTATAATATTGGCCGGGGGCTATCCGACATGCTGGTTACCACGTTGGTTAAATCCGGAAAATTTATTGTGGTCGAACGGGAACAACTGGATAAAATACTGGCCGAGCAAGGCCTGGGGCTCTCCGGCGCCGTCACCCCCCAAAGCGCGGCTAAAGTGGGCAGCCTGTTGGGTGTGGAGCTGATTGTCACCGGCAGCGTGTCCGAGTTTGGCGAGAAGAAGTCCTCCATCGGAGGGCGGATTCCCGGCCTTGGCGGGAAATTGACCAAACGAGAGGCCCGTTCTGTGGTGGATATCCGCCTGATCAACACCACCACCGGCGAGATCATCATGGCCGAAACGGCCGAAGGCCACGAAAAATCTCGCAGCCTGGACCAAATTGGATTCAAAGATATTGATTTCCGGAACCCGACCAGTTGGGACCGCACTATCCAGGGTAAAGCTGCTCGCAAATCGATTGACAAATGCGTCAAATATATTGAAAAAGCTATGAGCAAAATCCCCTGGCAGGGGAAAATCATCAAAGCCAGTGCGGACGGCACAATCTATATGAAACCCGGTTCGGCGGGCGGGGTAAAGCCGGGCATGGAGTTCGTCGTCTACTCCAAAGGCGAGGAATTGATCGATCCGGATACCGGTCTCTCGCTGGGCAGTGAAGAACAAATGATTGGAAAGATAAAAGTAGTCAGCGATATTGGGGAAGGAAAGGCCTGTAAAGCCATCGTGGTTTCCGGAAATGGGTTTAAAGCGGGCGACTTTGTGCGGATAAAGTAAGCAATTCTCTTCCTGCGCCCGTCGGATTCGGCGGGCTTTTTCATCCCGCACGCTTCCCGGCTGATGGGCGACATTTCCTGAACCGGCGCCGAATCACAGGGAGACATACACTGTAGTTCAATCGATTGGAGAAAAGTATGAAACGTATCGTCATGGTGAGTTTAGCTATTTTGCTTTTCTATCACATTACCCTTTCGGGGGCCCAGGAGCAGGAGCCGATCGGAAAGATTACCTTTCCCTTAAACCGGGTCTTTGTGATACCGGCAGGAACCAACAACTTAAACTACGCCCGGTTTAATATGGAAGTCTTCGCCGGAGATAAAATCGAAACCAAAAAGGAAAGCCGTTGCGAAATCACCTTGAAAAACGGCGATATCCTGCGCATCGATGAAAACTCCATTTTCACATTGGAGAATTTTGAAATTGGCGAAAACAGCGTCAAAGGGGAATCCTTTTTAGGGATCGGGAAACTCTGGGCAAATATTAAAAAGATATTCTCCGACGATGATTATTTCAAAGTCAAATCTCCTTCTGCGGTGATTGCGGTACGCGGCACCATCTACCGGATTAACGCCAACCAGGACACCACCACGGAAGTGCGGGTCTACGACGGTGAAGTGAGCGTCTCTCCCCCGGAACAAGGCGGAACAGGCGCCCCCCAACAGAAGCCGCAACCGAAATTGCAAAAACCCCAGCAAGTTGCCCCGCCCCAGGAAATGCCCGGCCCCAGCCAGGTGTCGGTGGAAGCCTGGCTGGCCATCGTCAAGGCACAGCAGCAGATTGTGGTAAAACCGGACGGATCGTATCAGCAATCGCAGTTTGATGCGGAAAAAGATTCCCAGATGGAATGGGTGCAGTGGAATATGAAACGGGATTCCCTGCTGGGCAGGGGCAGGTAAGAGTTCGCAGTAAATTTCTTTTGATTAAGAGCGCCGGGGTTGCTCCCGGTGCTTTTTTTTTGCGGCGGTATGTGCATCGACGCAGTCGATGCAC